>NZ_SOGT01000014.1:0-202135 GCF_004403345.1 Cryobacterium lyxosi | reverse complement strand
GGGAACATGCCGCCCGAAGAATATGAACGCAACTATTACGCTGAAACAAACGGCCCGATAAATATCGAAGCCGCCAACAAAACGGCGGCATGAAACCCGGGACGGTTCAAAGACCGCACCGGCCGGCATCAGTTCGACGAGGGCCGCCGGGCAGTCATCGAAAGTGACCCGACCCACAGAAGCCGCCACCCCTACGGAGAAGGCGGCTTTCACCTGGTAACACGTGAATACCTGGGTTGGGCCGTTATAGTCCCGACCTCCATCGGTTGGAACATCGGGTCGAGGTCCGGATGCAATGAACACTGAAAGCTCGGCCGCAGAATCCGACGAAGACATGTCGTAGAGGACCACACCTCCCTCCCGAAGATCGAGATCAAATGTTGATGCAACCGAACCACTCCATCGCTCACCTGGGAGTGAGTCGAGGTAGTTGACAGGTTCATTTACTGAAGGTTGGTAGAGGCTCCGGCTCAATGGATCCTCAAAAAAGGGCGATCTGTCTCCACAACGTGCCATCGATCCCGCTGTCGTGGCCGCGGTACTCGGTTTGGTAACCGGTGAGCGCGAGCGCAATCCCGGCAACCACCACGAGAGCACCCCACTTGCGCCTGCGTGCTAGCAACGCGCGGCTTGCTCCTCCCGAACGATCCTCATCCGTCCCTTTCGACGTCAACGAAAACGCTCCTCGTCGAACTGCTGCGTGCCACCCTCCATCGTCCACGCCGCGGCATACGGCATCAGGGCCTCGATGGTGGCGACCCGAACGCCTTCGGAGGTCGGGAGCAGCACCCTGATACCCGGGTAGTAATCGAAAAGGACTTGCCTGTCACGCCCGCACGGTCCAACAACACCGCGGCCGTGATTGCCCACAGCGACGATTGTCGTGATGTTTCGCCCGCCTTGCGCGCGCGCCGCACCAAGTGCAACCAACTCGGCACACGGCCCACCGGTGAAATGGAACAGATTCACCCCAGTGAACATGCGGCCGTCGGCTTCTCGAACTGCAGCGCCCATCGTGTGAGCACCATCTTCATCGGGCCCGGCATCCGTGCTTACGTCGATGGTCTCTCTTGCGAGCTCGACGAGCTCCAGGTCTTCGGCCGTCGGCACCGCGAGTTCAACGTTGGGAAGCATGAGGGTAATCCTACGGATCGCACCGGATGCAACTCCTGGCTGGCCTGTCCGCAATGGGGACGTCGAGAGCGACGGATCTGGGGCCAAGCTCCTGGCGGCCGAGTTCGCCGACGTTGTGTCAGAGGGGAACCTTCAACGGGACAATTTCAGCCGATGAAACAACCATCCCGTTTTGGGGGTCTTGGCCTTAGTCAGCCGGCTGACGACGCGCTGGTATCTGGGTAGTTGCCGAGCCATCCCCAGTGTTTGGCAGGCCAGCTCACCACGACTGCGCGGCCAACGACGCTGCTGATCGGGACGAAGCCGCCTCCCGGCGAGCCGTTGAGGAAGTGGAAGGCCGAATCGGCCGAGTTGTATCGATTGTCGCCCATGACCCAGAGCTTTTCGTCAGGCACGGTGACCGTAAACGGACTCTTGGTCGCCTGGGATTGACCGTCAGGAATCTGAATGTATGGCTCGTCGATGGCCGCATCGTTGATGGCCAACTGCCCGGCGACGGTGCAACAGACCACGGTGTCCCCGGGAAGGCCAATGACTCGTTTGACGAGGTGATTATTGCTGTCGCCAGCGCTCAGCCCCACAACAGTGAGTGCAGCATCCAGCGCGCTGAAAAGATTCTGCGGCACGGGTTGCTGCGGTGGCAGCCAGTTTCCCGGGTCGGTGAAGACAACGACGTCGCCGTGCTCAATCGGGATCAAATTGGGAACGAGTTCATTCACAATGATCCGATCATTGACCAGGAGCGTGTTCTCCATCGACGGAGACGGAATGTAGAACGAACGCACAACAAAAGTCTTCAGAAGGGCAGAGATCAACACCGCGACGACCACGATGACGACAAGGTCCCGCACGAACTTCAATGCAGGAGACCCGGCCCCAGCCCGCCGTTGTGCGGACCTCGTGGCTGCTTCGGCTGTCATCATGCCCTGAGCCTAGGGCAGTCAGTCAAACGACTATTGACCGCCCAGCCGATCGAGCCATCGCAAATCACTCAGCTTCCCCCGTCACCACAGGGGGAACGTTGTCCAGGTCCGTTATCTGGCGCGCAATCTTTCCGGCATCATCGAAGGACCAGACGGGCGAGCCGAACTGACGGGAAAAGTTTCCGTGGCGTCCGCAGACGTCTGGCATCATTCCGGACATGTCTCTGATGTAACCAACTTTCGAGGAGAACATCATGAGCCCCACATCCGACGATTTGGACGGCCTGCTGAACCGATCCGCCCCGCCCACGACGGTGGTGACGGAAAGTGTCGCCGATGAGCTGACCCGGCTTCGAGTCGCGACCAGTGTCGAGACCGCGAGCGTGACAGTGCGGCGGCCATGGAGGCGGCCCGTGTTCGCGGGGCTCGCGTCCGTGCTGCTTCTGGGTGGTGCCGTGACGGCGACCGCCGCGGTCACCAACAGCTGGGTTCCCTGGGCACAAACTCCGGTGGCATCGATGACCTACACGCTGCCCAGCGGGGCGGAGTGCGAGGAGCGCATCGGGAACGTCCTCGGGCAGGACCCCGCCGCCGTCGAGGTAGTCGAGGACTTCTACCGAACGACCGATATCGGATCCCTGCTGACTACGGAGAAGATCGCAAGCACGATCGAGTGGATCCGGCAGGACTCGAACATTGCTGTCAACGCCGATGGGTCGACCGAACCGGCCGGCTACGGGACCGTGCACTACAACGCCGACGAGGAGTACCAGCGTGCAGTGTCGATGATCGTGACCGCTGCGGTCAGCACCGAGCTCACCAACCGGGGCATCGACGGTGCCGACTCCAATCTCAGCTCCGAGAGCCAGTCCTTCTGCCCTGGAGCCAGCTGGTGAGGGCACGTAACCGCAACTCCACTGAACGTCTCACTGAGGCGCTGACTGCCGCATCACCCGATCTGCTGCGCTACTTCCAACGTCGACTGCCGATCGACGATGCCGCCGACGGACTGGCGGAGCTGATGCTCGCAGCCTGGCGACGGGTCGACTCAACACCCCCCGGGGCGGAGCAATCCCGGATGTGGCTGTTCGGGATCGCCCGCCACGTCGTGACGAACGCCGCACGGAGCGAACACCGACGGTGGAACCTCACCGAACGATTCCGGCAGGTCCTGCGAACCTCGCCCACCGAGGGGCGACCCGCAGACGACGGGGCCGACGTGCGGGATGCGATCGGCCGGCTGTCCCCGGCCCAGGCCGAACTCGTCCGCCTCATCCACTGGGACGGATTCGCCATCACTGAAGCCGCCCAGATCCTCAACATCAGCCCGTCAACGGCCAGAACCCGCTACCAGCGAGCACGAACCGACCTAAAGACCGCGCTCAGCGAACAAGCACCGGCACCAGAGGTCACGGGCCACCTGCCCATACCTGTCGCGAGACCGCTAGCGGGCGACCTTAGCGCGACAGCGGCAACAACGTCACACAGGACAATCCGTCCCGTGGATACAATCCTGCCGCCATCGCAACGGATCGACATCTCTGCCTACCCCGTCTAACCGTCGGCCGGTGATGGAACCAACTTCGGGCGTCCCATAAGCCGGACGCCGACCGGGGCGGGTGCAGATGACTTGGGAAATTTGCGAATTCGAGACAGGTATTGGAGCGCCGATTCCCGTAAGACCCGCCCGAGAAAATGCCCGGTCAACGGGTGCTAAACGCTACAGCCTAAACCATGACCGCAATGCTCATAGGCCACGACCGCGTCTGCACTAATGGACAAGACCTCACCGGACAAAAGAACGCGCTAGCCAACAGACATATGCGTTATGCCCAGCGGCTCACCGAAGGTGTCGAGACAACGGCGTAGGTCGCGCGCGCTTTCGGAATATCCCGCGCCGCCTTCTAGGGCCGGGCACGCTTCCTAGGGCTAACGCCAGACCGATCCGGTGTCGAGACGGGCGACGGCGCCAGCTAGCGATGGCAGAACGTGCGCACAGAATCAACGCAACCTTGCAAATTTCCTAGTTCGATCCGCTCGCGCGCGGGCATGCCGACGCACAACTCCCCGGCCTGACAACGGAGTATAGGCGTCGCGTCAGAGGACAAGAATATGGCCAGCTGCTCATATCAGAAGACTAAAGCTGCGGCTTGTCCGAGCTGCGTGGCAGAAGTCCGAATTAGCGTGGCACGTGACAACTGTGCCCCCAGGCAGATTCGAACTGCCGCCCCTGCCTCCGGAGGGCAGTGCTCTATCCCCTGAGCTATGGGGGCCAGGGTGATTCAAGGTTAGCATCATGGGCCGGTTGCGATGAGCCATCCGGGCCGGGCTGCCAGCATCCGCTACCCGAGGTGCGCGAGAATCACCGAGAGGAGACCCTCAGCGTCTCCGGGCTCACCGAATGCGGGGGTGCTCAGGGTGATCCAGTAGGTTCCGGTGAACACCTGCGCCTGGCCGCTGCCGCCGGAGTAGGTGAAGAAGCCGTCCACGGTGGGCGGGGTGCCGTAGGTCGGCACGGCCTGGCTGTCGGCATCCGCTTGCTGCTTGAGCGCGGCCATCAACACATCGTTGGGGGCCACGACCGAGACCTCGATGAGCTCGCCGCTGGTCTGGTTCGACCAGCCGCAGGTCAGTCCGTTGTAGGTTGCTGCAGTCGCGGCCAGACCGTCAGCGGTCGGCGAATAATCCGGGGCGGAGCCGTAATTCGGGTTGAAATCGTAGACATCCTGCAGGGTGAGAAGGTCACCACAGATCTGCGTGATCGGAGCGCCGGTCGCTTCCGGTGTCGGGGTCGGAGACGACGCCGGCTCAGCGCTCGTCGTCGGGTCAGCGGATGCCCCGCTCGTCGCGACCGCAGAATTCGTCGGCGTCGGTTCGCCTCCTGCGCTGCAGCCAGCCAAAAGGAGGGCGAACAGTGCTCCGCCGGTAAGCATCAGCCCGGCACGGCGGCGTGTGGACGCTCCGCCGGTGCGTGCAGCGGTACGAGCAAAAGAGGGGTAGACGCGTGTATCAGTCACGCGTTGACCTTACCAACAGGACGGGCCGGTACGATTATGTAGTGACTCCCGCCGAACTCTCCCAGTCCCTTTTCAACCTCATCCAGGGCGTCAGCGAACGCCGACGCGAGGCTGACACGGCAGGAGTAGACCTTGGACTCACCCTCGCCGACGTGGCTGTCGAACGACCACGCAACCGTGACCACGGCGATTGGGCCTCGAGCATCGCGCTGAAGATCGCCAAACCTCTCGGCACCAACCCGCGTGAAATCGCGGCCGAATTAGCTGCCGGTCTCGAACAGCTGGCGGATGTCTCATCCGTCGAAATTGCCGGCCCTGGCTTCATCAACATTCGTCTCGAAGCGGCGGCGGCCGGTGCGCTCGCCAAAACCATCGTCGACCAGGGCTCGGTCTACGGCACCGGCCACCTGTATGACGGTCTCAAAATCAACCTCGAATTCGTTTCGGCCAACCCCACCGGCCCCATTCACATGGGCGGCGTGCGCTGGGCCGCGGTCGGCGACAGCCTGGCCCGCGTGCTGGCAGCCGAGGGCGCCGACGTGACCCGTGAGTACTACTTCAACGACCACGGTTCGCAGATTGACCGCTTCGCCCGCAGTGTGCTCGCCAGCTACCTCGGCGAACCCACCCCGGAGGACGGTTACGGCGGAGCGTACATCGGCGATATTGCGGCCAACGTACTCGCTAAGTACGACGGTGACGTCGCAGCCCTTTCCCGCGATGAACAGCAGGAAGTGTTTCGCTCGATCGGCGTCGACCTGATGTTCACCGAGATCAAAGACAAACTGCACGGCTTCGGCGTCGACTTCGACGTGTACTTTCACGAGGATTCGCTGCACGAATCCGGCGCCGTCGACCGCGCCATCGATCGCCTGCGCGAACAGGGCCACATCTTCGAAGCGGACGGCGCGATCTGGCTGCGCACGACCACCTTCGGTGACGATCGTGACCGGGTGATCATCCGCTCCAATGGCGAGCCCGCCTACATCTCCGGCGACCTTGGCTACTACCTCGACAAGCGCGAACGCGGATTCGACCAGTGCCTGATCATGCTCGGCGCCGACCACCACGGCTACGTCGGCCGCATGATGGCCATGGTCTCCGCCTTCGGCGACGAGCCCGGCGTGAACCTGCAGATTCTGATCGGTCAGATGGTCAATTTGCTCAAAGACGGCGAACCGGTGCGCATGAGTAAGCGAGCCGGCACCATCGTCACCCTCGACGACCTCGTCGACGCCGTCGGTGTCGACGCCGGCCGCTACGCCCTGGTGCGCTCGAACAGCGACTCGCAGCTCGACATCGACCTCGACCTGCTGGGCAAACGCACCAACGACAACCCCGTCTTCTATGTGCAGTACGCCCACGCCCGCACCTGCTCGGTCGCCAACAATGCTGCCGCCAGCGGCGTCGAACGCTTTGTCTTCGCCCCGGAACTGCTGGTGCACGACAGCGAATCCGCGCTGCTGGGCGTGCTGCAGGAATTTCCGCGCGTCGTCGCGCAGGCTGCGCAGCTGCGGGAGCCGCACCGCGTCGCCCGCTATATCGAGGAGGTCGCCGGCTACTACCATCGCTGGTACGACAACTGCCGTGTCATTCCGCTCGGTGAAGAACCGGTCACCGACCTGCACCGCACCCGTTTGTGGCTGAACGACGCGACCGGCCAAGTGATCCGCAACGGCCTGGGCCTGCTCGGCGTCAGCGCCCCGGAGCGCATGTAATCATGGCAAAAACCAAGCGTCGCGGCCTCGTTCCGCTGATCATCGTCGGCGTACTCGCGATTCTGCTGGTCGTCGCCTATTTCCTCATCGACAGCGGCGTGCGTGCGTTCGCGAAGGACCGCGCCGAAGTCGAAATCAGCAACCGGATGCCCGCTTCCGTGACCGGCGACATCACCGTCACCATCGGCGGTACCTCCGTCATTGCGCAGTTCATCGCCGGCAGCTTCGATGAGATTGAGCTGACCGCGCCGAACCTGGCGGTCGACGGAGTGCCGGCATCCGTTCACGTGATCGCCCACGATGTGTCGACGAACACCGCCAAGGCCATTGGCTCGCTCACCGCTACGCTCGACCTCGATCAGGACGCGGTCAATCAACTGGTGCGGGCTTCCGGCACCGCGCCCGCCGACGCTGTGATGACCCTCGGCGACGGCACGGTGGCATACACCGGCACGGTGAAGTTGTTCGAGTTCAACGTCGGCTACAGCGCCACGGCCACGGCCAGCGCCGCCGGCGACACCCTGAACTTCACTCCCACCGAAGCCACCGTGACGAGCGGTGTCGGCGACATCGACGCGACACCCCTCGTGAACCTGATCCTGCAGCAGGCACCGATCGCGGTCTGCGTTGCGAGTTACCTCCCCGAAGGAGTCGAAGTGAGTGGCGTCGATATTTCGCCCGAGCGGGCACGCGTTACGCTGGAGTCAAGCACTCTCATGCTCACCGCGCAGTCGCTGACCACCCTCGGCAGCTGCGCCGGCTAATTCGAACCTCGCCACTCGCGACGGTAGAATCGTAGCCAGGCACGCTCGTTCACCCGGGCTGGCACATTTTCCGGCTTCAGGGACCAATCCGGGTTCGCTCGCTGAGACTCCCCTTCGACTCTCGTGAGGTACCTCCCGTGACATCTGCACCGAATCCGCTGGCGCCCGACTGGTTGCGCGTTCCCGCCGACGCCAATGCGCTCGCGCCCGGTCTCTGGCCCACGTCCGCTACCCGCACCAGCACCGGCGAACTCGTCGTCGGCGGGGTCAGTGCCACGGCCCTTGCCGCCGAATTCGGCACGCCCCTCTATGTCATCGACGAAGAAGATGCCCGCACGAGCGCCGCCGAGTTGCTCGCCGTGTTCCAGGCCGAGTTCGCCCGTATCGGCACGAGCGCCAAGGTGTATTACGCGGGGAAGGCTTTTCTCTCGACCGAGGTGGTGCGCTGGATGATCGCTGCCGGCCTCAACATCGATGTGTGCAGTGGCGGAGAACTCGCCGTCGCACTGGCCGGCGGCGCCGATCCGGCCCGGCTCGGCTTTCACGGCAATAACAAGTCACTGGCCGAGCTCGACCAAGCCACGAGGGTCGGTGTCGGCACGATCGTGATCGACAGCGAGGTTGAAATCGGTCGCGTTGCCGAAGCCGCCACCCGCAACGGCCGGGTGCAGAACGTGCGCCTGCGCGTGAACAGTGGTGTGCACGCCCACACCCACAATTTTTTGGCTACCTCGCACGAAGACCAGAAATTCGGCATCGTACTCACCGACGCTCCGAAGCTCGTCGCACGTATTCGCGCCGAGCCAGCCCTCAATTTCGTCGGCCTGCACTGCCACATCGGCTCGCAGATCTTCGGTGCTGACGGATTCGCCGAGTCGGCTGCACGGCTGCTCGATGTGCACGCCGCTCTGCTCGCCGACGGCCCGATACCCGAGCTCAACCTTGGCGGCGGCTTCGGCATTGCCTACACGAGTGCTGACGAACCCACCCCGATTCGCGAGCTGGCCGTCGCCCTGGCCGACATCGTCGCCACCGAGTGCGCGCGGCTGAACATTCCGCTGCCGGTCGTCGCGTTCGAACCCGGGCGCGTCATCATCGGTCGCGCCGGCATGAGCCTCTACCGCGTCGGCACGACCAAGACCGTCGATATCTCCGGCACCTCGCGGCTCTACGTGAGCGTCGACGGTGGAATGAGCGATAACGTGCGCCCCGCCCTCTATGGCGCCGATTATGCTGTGCGCCTGGCCGATCGTGCGTCGACCGCTCCGCCGGTGCTCGTGCGCATCGCCGGCAAACACTGCGAGAGCGGCGACATCGTGGTCGATGCCGACTATCTACCCGGTGATGTGACCCCCGGCGACCTGCTCGCTGTACCTGCCACCGGCGCGTACTGCTGGGCGCTCTCCAACAACTACAACTTTCAGGGTCGTGCGCCCGTCATCGCCGTACTCGGCGGCACAGCCCGCGTGCTCGTGCGCGGCGAGACGATTGCCGACCTGCTCGCGCGGGACACCGGGGCGCAGCAGTCCTCCAACGGAGGACAATCGTGAAGATCGAATACCGCAATCTGCGCGTAGCCCTCCTCGGCGGTGGATCCGTCGGCGCCCAGGTCGCCCGACTGCTGCTGGAACAGGGTCCCGAGCTGGCCAACCGCGTCGGGGCCACGCTCGAACTGGTCGGTATCGCGGTGCGCGATGTCAACGCGGAGCGCTCTGTCGACCTGCCCCGCGAACTGTTCACGACCAACGCTGAGGAACTCATCCTCAGCGCCGACATCGTTATCGAACTGATGGGCGGCATCGAGCCGGCCCGCAGCCACATTCTGCTCGCGATCAGCAGTGGAGCGGATGTTGTCACCGCCAACAAGGCGCTCCTCGCCCTCCACGGATCCGAACTGTTCGCGGCCGCGAACCAGGTCGGCGCCCAGATCAACTACGAGGCCGCGGTCGCCGGGGCCATTCCCATCGTGCGCCCGCTGCGGGAAAGCCTCGCTGGAGACCAGATCAAGCGAATCCTTGGCATCGTCAACGGCACCACCAACTTCATTCTCGACCGGATGGACACCGAAGGGTCCAGTCTCGAAGACGCGCTGGCCGAGGCGACCGCGCTCGGTTACGCAGAGGCCGATCCGACCGCCGACATCGGGGGCTACGACGCGGCGCAGAAAGCGGCCATTCTGGCGAGTCTGGCGTTTCATACGACGGTTCCGCTGGCATCCGTCTATCGCGAGGGCATCACCTCGGTCACCTCCGCGCAGATCGAGTCGGCGCGCAAGGCCGGCTACGTCGTGAAGCTGCTGGCCATCTGCGAACGCGTCACAGACGAGAATGGCGTGGACGGGGTGTCGGCACGGGTCTACCCGGCGATGGTACCGCGCAGCCATCCGCTCGCCGCGGTACACGGCGCGAACAATGCCGTCTTCGTCGAAGCGGAATCCGCCGGCAGTCTCATGTTCTACGGAGCTGGAGCCGGGGGAGTGGAGACGGCGTCGGCCGTGCTGGGCGACGTCGTCTCCATTGCCAGGCGTCATGTCGCCGGAGGGCCGGGAGTCGCCGCATCGAGCTACGCTGCGCTGCCCGTGTTCGACATCGGCCGGGTCACCACACGCTACGCGGTCACCCTCGAGGTCACCGACGAACCCGGCGTGCTCGCGACCATCGCGAGCGTGTTCAGCAAACGCAAGGTCTCGTTGGCGCTCGTGGAACAATCCATGACACCGGCCGTGGTGGCGACGAAGAGTCGCGCAGCCCGCTCAGCCACGGCTACCCTAGTCATTGGGACCCATGACGCAACGGAGGCCGCACTCGCCGCCACCGTGCATGATCTGGCCACCAATAGTGTCGTCAGCGAAGTCGCATCCGTTTTGAGAGTTGAAGGAGTCTGATGTTTAGCCCAAGCGAGACCAGTGCCAACCTGACCAAGCCCGGCGCGATTGTCAGCCGCCAATGGCGCGGGGTGCTGAATGAATACTCCGACCGGCTGAATATCTCGGCCGCGACCCCGATCATCACTATGGGTGAGGGCGGAACACCGCTGATTCCGGCCGCAGCACTCTCTGCCCGCACCGGCGCCAAGGTCTGGATCAAGTTCGAGGGTATGAACCCGACCGGTTCGTTTAAAGACCGCGGCATGACCATGGCCATCTCCAAGGCCATGGAAGACGGCGCGAAAGCGGTCATCTGCGCCTCGACCGGCAACACCAGCGCCTCTGCTGCGGCCTATGCCGCCCACGCTGGCATCACCGCCGCAGTGCTCGTGCCGGAGGGCAAGATCGCCATGGGCAAGCTCAGCCAGGCCGTCGCGCACAACGCGCAGCTGCTGCAAGTGCAGGGCAACTTCGACGACTGCCTCGATATCGCCCGCGACCTCGCCACAAACTACCCGGTACACCTGGTCAACTCGGTCAACCCCGATCGCATCGAGGGCCAGAAGACGGCCGCGTTCGAGGTCGTCGAGGTGCTCGGTGACGCTCCCGACTTTCAATTCGTTCCGGTCGGCAACGCCGGCAATTACACGGCCTATTTTCGTGGTTACAGCGAAGAGGTTGCTCGCGGCGCCACCACGAAGCTGCCGCGCATGTTCGGCTTCCAGGCTTCTGGCAGCGCCCCGATTGTGCTCGGCCACCGCGTCGATCACCCCGACACCATTGCGAGCGCCATCCGCATCGGCAACCCGGCGTCCTGGGACCTCGCGCTGAGCGCACGTGAGCAGAGCGACGGCTACTTCGGTGCCATAACCGACGCGAAAATTCTCGAAGCCCACCGCATCCTCTCGGCCGAGGTCGGAATTTTCGTGGAACCGGCATCCGCTATCGGTGTCGCCGGCCTGCTGGAGCGTGCCGAAGCCGGATTTATTCCCCGGGGTTCGACCGTGGTCATCACCGTGACCGGCCACGGTTTGAAGGACCCGCAGTGGGCGCTGCGTACCGCCGACGGCTCCGACGTTGCACCGACCATTGTTCCGGTCGACACCGCCGAAATCGCCAGCGTGCTTGGCCTGGCCAAGGCATGAGCAGCCCGGTCTCGTTGATCGGCCGCGCAGTCTCGGTGCAGGTTCCGGCTACAACGGCCAACCTCGGCCCCGGCTTCGACACTCTCGGCTTGGCGCTGGCTAAATATGACCAGCTCGAGGTGACCGTGCGAAGCGTTCCCGGCGTGTCCGTCGAGGTGCACGGTGTCGGCGCCGGTGTGGTTCCCACCGACGAGAGCAACCTCGTCGTGCGCGCCATCGCACACGCCTTTGCCGCCGTCGGCCAGCCCATGCCCGGGCTCAACATAGTCGCGCACAACGTCATCCCGCACGGGCGTGGCTTGGGTTCATCGGGCGCCGCGATCGTGTCGGGCATCATGGCGGCGAAAGGCCTGCTCGAGGGTATCGTCGACATCGATGCCGAAATGTTGCTCGTGCTCGCCACCGAGATGGAAGGTCACCCCGACAACGTCGCTCCGGCGCTGTTCGGCGGCCTGACCATTGCCTGGACCACCCCGGAGGGACCGCGTCACAAGAAGCTCATGGTGCATCGCGGCGTGAAGCCGCTGGTTTTCGTGCCCGAGCAGGAGATGTCCACCGCCCTTGCGCGTAGCCTGCAGCCGGCCTCGGTGCCGCACGAGGATGCCGTCTTCAACCTGTCGCGTTCCGCTCTGCTCATCGCCGCGTTGATCCAGAGTCCGGAATTGTTGCTCGCTGCGACCGAGGACAAGCTGCACCAGAGCTACCGCGCAGCCGCCATGCCGGAGACGAACAAACTCATCACCCTGCTGCGCGCCGCCGGCTTCGCCGCCGTCGTGTCCGGTGCCGGGCCATCCATTCTCGTGCTGGCGAGCGACCCGGGCCAGCGTTTGGTGGCGGCCGAACTCGTTGCGAGCAAATCCGATACCCCGTGGCGTTCCCTGATGCTGGCCGTCGACGTTCAGGGTGCAACCGTGCATCCGCTCACCGCGGAGAACGCCGCGTAACGGGCATTCTGATCGGGCCGACCTGCCGCGTGCACGTCGGCCCGACTGGCGGTTCGACTGGTGCAGAAGTGCTATGGTTGTAGCGCACCCGATAGAAACCGCCCATGGCGACATCTTCTCCGGTGCATTCCCTGTACCTCACTGCTATTGCGATTTCGTGCGTAGCTGTGTGTGTTTACACCAATCCCCTCCACTGTCGGATTGGATCACCCGCAGCGCGTTCGTCGCTGCATACATCTCTCCTGGCCTGAATTTTTGTTCGGCAGGGGAAAGGAACCCCCTTCGTGACTGATGTCAACCTCCGCGCCACCGGCTCGGATCTTCCCCGCCTGAGCACCCTTCGCGTGTCTGAGCTTCAGGCTCTGGCCCTCGAACTGAAAATCCCCGGCGCTTCCAAACTTCGTAAAGGCGAACTCGTCGTTGCAATCGAAACGGCCCAGGCCGGCACGAGCGGCGCTGCTCCGGTTGAGCCTGCTTCGGTAGTCGAGCCTGCACCGGTTGAGCCTGCTCCGGTCGACCCTGCTCCGGTAGTTGAGCCTGCTCCGGTCGAGGCTGCTCTCGAGAGCGCACCGATCGCGAGTCTTGCTGAGGCACTCGAGACGGTTCCGCGCAAGCGTGCGCCCCGTCGTGCCAGCACCTCCACCGCCGCTCCCGCCAAGTCCCACGTCAATGCCGACGCCAGCACCGGATTCGGTATCATCCTGCCCGATGCTCCGGCAGCCGGCTCGCGGATCGCACGCAATGCCCGTGGCGCGGTGGCATCCAACGCCCTCGCTCCCACCGTTGACGAAGCTGCAACCGCCACACCGGACACCGACAAGCCGGTTAGGCAGGCACGCAAGCGCGTGCAGGTCTCACCCGTTCACCGCGATGACGCGGGCGCTGTCGTCGTTGACTCCTCCGATGCGCCGGCTGATGCGCCGGTTCAGGCATCCGTCGAGAACACGCCACCCGCTCGACGTCCATCCCGGCGTGCTTCGTCGCAGCGCGCAGCTGCTGAGTCGCCTGCCGAGTTGCCCGCTGAGTCGCCCGCCGAGCCAACCGATGTCGTCGTCGAAGCTCCCGAAGCTGGCGATTTCACCGATTCAGCCGACGAGGCAAACGATCAGGCAAACGATTCCGCAGCACCCCGTCAGGGGCGAAGCCGCAGCCGGAGCCGCGGTGCTGACCGTGCGCAGGGTGCTGATCGTAACCAGGCTGACCAGAACCAGAACACCCAGACCCAGAATGACCGCGGCCAGAGCGACCGCAACCAGAACGACCGCAACCAGAACGGCACGAACGACGAGGGTATGACCCGGGCGCAGAGCCAGCGTCAGGCCCGCAACGAGCGCAATCAAGAACGCAACCAGGAGCGCGCCCAGGCGCAAGCCGACCGCAACCAGGGTCAGAATGACCGCGGCCAGGATCGGAACCAGGGACAGAACGATCGTGGCCAGGATCGCAACCAGGGACAGAATGATCGTGGCCAGGATCGCAACCAGGGACCCGATCGGCTCGACGACGACCTGAATGGCCGCGGCAACCGCAACCGGTATCGTGACCGCAAGCGTCGCGGCCCGAACCAGGGCGACGACTTCGAACCCGAGGTCAACGACGATGACGTACTCATTCCCGTTGCCGGAATTCTAGACGTGCTCGACAACTACGCGTTCGTGCGCACCTCGGGCTATCTGCCCGGTGCGAGCGACGTCTACGTGTCGCTCGGTCAGGTCAAGAAGTACAACCTGCGCAAGGGTGACGCCGTTGTCGGCTCCATTCGCCAGCCGCACGAGGGTGACCAGTCCGGTCGTCAGAAGTACAACGCCATCGTCAAGGTCGACTCGATCAACGGTCAAACCGTTGAGGAGGCTGCCACCCGCGTCGACTTCCACAAGCTCACCCCGCTGTACCCGACGGAGCGCCTGCGCCTTGAGACCGAGCCGGGCAAACTCACGCAGCGCATCATCGACCTCGTCGCTCCGATCGGCAAGGGCCAGCGCGGCCTGATCGTCGCACCGCCCAAGGCCGGCAAGACCATCGTCATGCAGCAGATCGCCAACGCCATCGCCACCAACAACCCCGAGGTTCACCTCATGGTCGTTCTGGTCGATGAGCGGCCCGAAGAGGTCACCGACATGCAGCGCACGGTGAAGGGTGAGGTCATCGCCTCCACCTTCGACCGTCCTGCCGAAGACCACACCACCGTCGCTGAGCTCGCCATCGAGCGTGCCAAGCGTCTGGTCGAGCTGGGCCACGATGTCGTCGTGCTGCTTGACTCGATCACCCGCCTCGGCCGCGCCTACAACCTTGTGGCCCCGGCCTCGGGTCGAATCCTGTCCGGCGGCGTCGACGCATCCGCTCTGTATCCGCCGAAGCGATTCTTCGGTGCGGCGCGCAACATTGAAAACGGTGGCTCGCTCACCATTCTCGCCTCCGCGCTCGTGGAGACCGGCTCCAAAATGGACGAGGTCATCTTCGAGGAATTCAAGGGCACCGGCAACATGGAACTGCGTCTGTCGCGCCAGCTGGCCGACAAGCGTATTTTCCCCGCCGTGGATGTGAACGCATCGGGCACCCGTCGCGAAGAGATGCTGATGAGCCCCGATGAAGTGAAGGTCACTTGGAAGCTACGTCGCGCCCTCGCCGGGCTCGAGCAGCAGCAAGCTCTCGAGCTCATCCTCGGCCGTCTCAAGGAGACGTCGTCGAACGTTGAATTCCTCATGCAGGTTCAGAAGTCGATGCCGACCCTGAACGGGTCAGACAAGGACAAGTAATGTTCGAATCCGTCCTCACGCTGCTGGCCGAGCACGACGACCTGCAGTCGCAGTTGGCGGATCCGGAGCTGCACGCGAATCCGGCCCGTTCGAAGAAGGTCAACCGGCGCTATGCCGAGTTGAGCCGCATCATCGCGGCGTATCACGAGTGGAAAGAGGTTGACGATAACCTTGAAGCCGCTCGTGAGCTCGCCGATGAAGATGCTGCCTTCGCCGAAGAAATTCCGGATCTGGTAGAACAACTTGACGTCACTGCTGAAAAGCTGCGACGCCTGCTGATTCCGCGCGACGAACTCGACGCCCGCGACGTGATCATGGAGATCAAGATGGGGGAGGGCGGTGCCGAATCGGCGCTGTTCGCCGCCGATCTGCTGCGCATGTACCTGCACTACGCCGAGTCAAATCGCTGGAAGACCGAGATTATCGAGCAGACCTCGAGCGACCTCGGCGGCATCAAAGATATTCAGCTCGCGATCAAGGGCAATTCGAGTGACCCGGCCGAGGGCGTGTGGGCGCACCTGAAGTATGAGGGCGGCGTGCACCGCGTGCAGCGGGTGCCGGCGACGGAGTCGCAGGGACGCATCCACACCTCTGCGGCCGGCGTCCTCGTCTTTCCCGAGGTCGACGAACCCGAAGAGGTCGAGCTGCACCCGAACGATCTCAAGATCGACGTGTACCGCTCGAGTGGCCCTGGTGGACAGTCGGTCAACACGACCGACTCGGCCGTACGGATCACCCACCTCCCGACCGGAATCGTCGTCGCGATGCAGAACGAGAAGTCGCAGCTGCAAAACAAGGAAGCCGGCATGCGCGTTCTGCGGGCCCGGGTTCTAGCGCGCCAGCAGGAAGAGATCGATGCGGCGGCGAGCCTCGTGCGCAAGGGTCAGATTCGCACCATGGATCGTTCCGAGCGCATCCGCACATACAACTTTCCGGAGAATCGCATCGCGGACCACCGCACCGGCTACAAGGCATACAACCTCGACGCCGTCATGAACGGCGCCCTCGGCGCCGTCATCGACTCCTGCATCCACGCCGACGAAGAGACCCGTCTGGCCGAGCTCGGAGACCCCGAGTAGTACCCCACTGCACGAACCGGGCCCAGGCCCAAAACGTCGGCCCAGTCTGCAAACTGGGCCGACGTTTTGGGCCTGGGCCCGGTGTGCTGCGGGGACTGGCGCGGACTAGAGGTAGTACTCGGGCTCGAGGTTGCCTCCGCGGGCTGATTCGACCGTTGCTGGCGTTTGCGGGCGAATCGTCGCTGGTACGCCCACTAAGAGCGACCGCGGCGGAGAATCCTTGGTCACGACGGCGTTGGACCCGATCGTGCTCCAGGCCCCGATGGTGATCGGGCCGAGCACCTTGGCGCCGGCCCCTACAGTCACGCCGTCATCGAGAAACGGATGCCGCCGCACCCCCCGCGCATGCCCGTGACGGCTCTTGCCGCCCAGCGTCACCCCGTGGTACAGCATCACGTCATCGCCGAGCACCGCCGTCTCCCCGATCACGACTCCCATACCGTGGTCGATGAACAGTCGGCGCCCGATCGTCGCGCCGGGGTGAATCTCAATCCCGGTCAGAGACCGGCTCACCTGGGACAGTAAACGGGCGGGAAGATGCAATCCGGCACGCCACAAGCGGTTCGCAACCCGATACGACCAGACCGCGTGCAACCCACTGTAGGCAAGGAATACCTCGGTGTTGCTGCGCGCGGCGGGGTCGTGGGTGCGCGCTGCCTGGATGTCTTCGCGCAGGCGCAGGAAAGGATTCATTGAGGGGCAGACGACGTCCGCTTAGTCCAGCAGGTCTTCGTACAGCACGGTCGAGATGTACCGTTCGCCAAAGCCGGGAATGATGACGACGATCGTCTTGCCGGCGTTCTCGGGCAACTTGGCCTGCTCGAGCGCTGCCCAGACGGCGGCGCCGCCGGAGATTCCGCCGAGGATGCCCTCGTCTGTGCCGAGTATGCGGGCCGTGGAGAGCGAGTCGGCCAGGGTCACGTCGGTGATCGAATCGTAGATGCTGCGGTTGAGGGTTTCCGGCACGAAGTTGGCGCCGAGGCCCTGAATCTTGTGCGGGCCAGGCTTGCCGCCCGTGAGGATGGGGGAGTCGATCGGCTCGACACCGACGACCTTGAGATCCGGCTTCCGCTCCTTGAGGTAGCCGCCAGTGCCCGAGAGGGTCCCGCCGGTACCGATGCCAGCGACGAGGATGTCGACCGTGCCCTCGGTGTCGTCCCAGATCTCGACCCCGGTGGTCGCTCGGTGAATGGCCGGGTTGGCCGGGTTCGTGAACTGGCTGGCCAGTACGGCGCCCGGCGTGTTTGCGACGATCTCGGCGGCCTTTTCGACTGCTCCGCGCATGCCATCGGCACCGGAGGTCAGTACGATCTCGGCGCCGTACGCCCGCATCATGACACGGCGTTCTTTGCTCATCGTTTCGGGCATGGCCAGAATGACGGAGTAACCGCGGGCCGCGCCGACCATGGCGAGGGCGATACCCGTATTGCCACTGGTCGCTTCTACGATGGTCCCACCCGGCTTGAGCGAACCGTCCTTCTCCGCTGCGTTGATGATTGCAACGCCGATGCGGTCCTTCACGCTGCTGGACGGGTTGTAAAACTCGAGCTTCGCAAGCACTGTTGCACCGAGGCCGGCGGTCAAACGGTTCAGTTTGACAAGGGGAGTCCGGCCAACGGCTTCGGTGATGTCGGAGTAGATCTTGGGCACGAGGGCAACTTTCATTCGGTTTTCATTCGGTGAAATTCGGTGTGAGGGCCAACTCCAGCCTAGGTCTCTCGACCGAAAACCTCCTGGTGCGTTACATTTCACTACGTGCCTTCTTCAGATTCTGCCCTGCCAGCCACCGTGACTTCCCTGCGAAACCGAGCGATCAACGTGCTTGCCGCGGCCGGGGTCACCGACGCCGAGGTTGACGCCGATCTACTGATCGGTCACGTGCTCGGCCAGAGCCGTGGCGAAGTTCAGGCTGGCAGCATCCTGAATCGACCGATCAGCCCAGTGGATGCCGCCACCATTGAGACCCTGCTGGCCCGTCGCAGCACGCGCGAACCACTGCAGCACATCACGGGGCGGGCCCCGTTCCGGTCGCTGTCGTTGAACGTGGGTCCCGGCGTCTTCGTGCCACGGCCTGAAACCGAACAGGTCGCTCAGTTCGCCATCGATGCCCTTCGGTCCATGCCCGATCCACAGCCGATCGGCATTGACCTGGGCACCGGGAGCGGCGCGATCGCGTTGGCCCTGGCCACCGAGGTGCCCCACGCACGCATTTTCGCGATTGAGAACTCGCCGGAGGCCTTTCCCTGGACCACTCGAAATTTCGAAGAGGTGGCCGCCGAAAACGCCTTCCTCACCTTCGGTGACCTCGCGGACGCGTTCGCGGAACTCGACGGCACGGTTGCCGTCGTCATCTCCAATCCGCCGTATATTCCAGCCGATGCAATTCCCCGCGATCCCGAGGTGCGTCTGTTCGACCCCGCCCACGCCCTGTTTGGAGGCCCAGACGGCCTCGACGTGGTCCGCAGCGTGTCGGCAACAGGTCTTCGGCTTCTGCGCCCCGGTGGGGTGCTCGTGATCGAGCACGGCGAGCTGCAGGGTGCAGCAATTAGGGAGTTGCTGGCGATCGGTGGCTGGCGTGCCCCGGCCACCCACCGCGACTACACCAGCCGAGACCGGGCCACGACAGCACTTCGACCCTAATCAATACGCGCCATGCACCGTTGAGATGTATGGCCTGCGCATCCGTTCTTCACAACCACACTGGGTTAGAATTGCCGGAAATGACACGCATATACGATTGCACGAGTGACTCGCACGCGAGCGAGACAAACACGAGCGAAAACTACCAGGCGCACATCGCGCTGGCTCGCACGGCCATCGGACGCGGGGCGCTCGTCGTCATCCCCACCGACACGGTCTATGGCGTTGCTGCTGACGCATTCAACCCCGAAGCAGTTCAGCTGCTCCTCGACGCGAAGGGCCGAAGCCGGCAGTCGCCGCCGCCGGTGCTCATCCCCGGCATCGCCGCCCTCGACGCCCTCGCCGTGGACGTGCCGCAGCCGGTGCGCGACCTGGTCGCAGCGTTCTGGCCCGGCGGACTCACCGTCATCGTCAATGCCCAGCCGTCGCTGGTCTGGGATCTCGGCGAAACCCGCGGTACCGTGGCGCTTCGCATGCCAAGCAACCAGGTCGCGCTCGACCTGCTCGCGCAGACCGGCCCGCTCGCCGTATCCAGCGCAAACCTCAGCGGCATGGCTGCCACCGTTGATGCACAGTCTGCCGCAGCCGCGCTCGGCGAGAGCGTCGACGTGTACCTCGACGGTGGAACCGCCGGCAGCACCTATCAAAACGTGTTCAGCCGGACCAGCGACGGGTCGTCGACGATAGTGGACGCCGCCAGTTTCGAGGTCAACGGTGGTTTTCTGCACATCGTGCGCAGCGGCGTCATTTCCCGCGAGGCAATCGCGGCCGTCGTGGGAGACGTGCTCGCGGCCGTTCCCCCTATTCCCGGTACACCGGCGGAAGTGACTGAAACGGATGCTGCGCCATCCGTCGCTGCCCCGTCCCAGAATGACAGCACGGAAGACGCGCACGACGGAACGGAGGCCAGCCGGTAGCCCATGACCCTTTTTCTTCTCCTCGCGCTCGTTTCAGCGATCGTGACCTTTGTGCTGTCGATCGTGGTTTACAAGCTCAGCCACAAGTACCACCTGTACCCGAAAATTCGCGAACGCGACGTACACACCCGGCCCACTCCGCGCCTCGGGGGCATCGCCATGTTCCTCGGAATTCTCGTGGCTTTCGGCGTCGCCTATCTCATCTCGGCTCCCTTTGCCCCGCTGCGCATGGTTTTTGCCGACCCACAGCAGATTCTGGCCATCCTCGGCGCTGCCCTTCTGATTGTTCTCGTGGGCGTTGCCGACGACATCTGGGATCTCGACTGGATGACAAAGCTCGCTGGGCAATTCATTGCCGCCGGACTCGTTGCCTGGCAAGGCGTACAGATCTATTCCCTGCCGATCGGCGGACTGACGGTGTGGAGCGGCTGGATATCGATTGTCGTCACGATCGTCGCCATCGTCGTCGTCATGAACATGATCAACTTCATCGACGGCCTCGACGGCCTCGTCACCGGCGTGGCCCTGATCGCCAACGGTGTTTTCTTTCTCTATAGTTATCTCCTCGTTCGGGATACGTCACCGACCAACTACTTCAACCTTGCCTCCCTCATCGCCGCCATTCTGGTGGGCGCCTGTGTGGGGTTCCTGCCATTGAACTGGCATCCGGCCAAGATGTTCATGGGCGATGCCGGTGCACTCCTGGTCGGGCTGCTCATGGCCACGAGCGCAATCGCGATCACCGGCCAGATCGACCCCACCGCCATCAACCGCTCAGAGCTCTTCCCGGCGTTCATCCCCCTCCTGTTGCCGGTGGCGATCATGATCATTCCGCTGCTCGACTTCGGACTGGCCGTGTTCCGGAGGGTGCGGGCCGGTAAATCGCCCTTCAGCGCTGATCGAAAACACTTGCACCACCGCCTGCTCGATATGGGACACTCCCACCTACACGCCGTATTGATCTTCTACGGGTGGACAGCAGCAGCGTCTATCGGGTGCCTGCTTTATTACATTCTTCCGGTGTATTTTGCCTTACCGACCTGGTACGCGACCATCTTCCTGATTACGTCGCTGCTGATCTGCACCATCGTCACGCTCGCCCCGCTCGGCCGCCGCAAGACCGGTGAATGGGTCAGTCAGTCAGCACCGGCGCAGATGGCAGTACTGCACCAATTCGACCCGCTTGACGAGGCCGCTGCGCCCACGACAGCATTACCAGTCCCAACAACGACACGAGCGACCGCCTCCGCGGCGGCGCCTGCCGAGGAGAACGTATGACCAGCGCCACCCCACCCGTTGCTACCCAGCCCACCTCGATCCCCGTGCTGCGTCGTATCCTGATCTACGGGGGATATGTCGCCCTCGCCATCGCCGTGGTGGGTTCAGTCATTGGCTACCTCATCGATGGCGGCACCGGTGTGATCAGCGCCCTGGTCGGAACGCTCATGTCAGTTGTCTTCATGGGCGTCACGGCCGGCAGCATTCTGCTGGCCAACCGCGTCGCTGGAAACGAATCAGCCATTGGTGCCTTTTTCGGCATCATCATGGGAGGCTGGTTGCTGAAGTTTGTGGTGTTCCTGGTGTTGCTCGTGGTGTTGCAGGATCGCGAGTGGATTCAACCGATGGTGCTGTTCTTCTGCATCATCGCCGGCGTCGTGGGTTCCCTCGTCGTCGACGCTGTCGTGGTGTTGAAGAGCCGGATGCCCTACGTCGGCGACGTCACCCTGCCCCCCGCCCCGGTCGACGACTAGCCCTTCGACCCATTCACCCACGGATCCTGCTCTCGATTCGGCTCCGCGCCTGATCTTTGCTAGAGTACATACCGATCCCACCCCGGCTTACGCATGCTTTCTAGCGTCGTAAACCTGCCCACATTCGTCGTTGCGCGAGCAGAGCTCACCGCCCCGAAACAGGAGAAAGCGCTGCTAGAAATCGCCGTAAACCTGATGGTCCCGTCTGCTACCGGCGACGGTGAATTCCACGGTCCGTCCATCAATGAGTTCTTCCCCGACGTAATATTTTTCGCCGATACTCCGTTTGAGATCAACCGCATCATCCTGATTCGCTTTCTTGCGGTCGCGGTACTGATGTTGGTCTTCTGGCTCGGCACTCGTCGCATGAAGATCATCCCGACCCGCGGTCAGAGCCTGGCCGAAATGGGTCTCGACTTCGTTCGTGTCAACATCGCCGAAGACCTGCTGGGCAAGAAAGACGGCAAACGTTTTCTGCCGCTTCTAACCACCATTTTCTTCATGGTGTTGTTCATGAACCTCACGGGAATCATTCCATTCCTCAACATCGCCGGCACCTCGGTGATCGGGGTCCCGCTGCTTCTGGGTCTCATCGCTTACGCCACGTTCATCTACGCCGGCGTCAAGAAAAACCCCGCGAAGTTCTTCCGCAACTCGCTCTTTCCGCCCGGAGTGCCGGTGGGGCTCTATATCATCGTGACGCCGATCGAATTCATCTCGACGTTCCTGGTGCGGCCATTCACCCTCACGCTCCGACTGATGATGAACATGATCGTCGGGCACCTGCTGCTTGTGCTGTTCTTCAGCGCTACCCAGTTTTTCTTCTTCACTGCCGATGGCGGGTTCAAGCTCTTCGGCGCTGGCACCCTCGTCTTCGGCTTCGCGTTCACGCTCTTCGAAGTGCTGATTGCGCTCCTTCAGGCTTACATTTTTGCCCTACTCACCGCCGTCTACATCCAGCTCGCGCTGGCTGAGGAACACTAGACACTTTAGGAATCCGGCACTCGCCGCATTCACCATCACGGAAGGAAACATACGTGGACGCAACAACCGTTCTCGCGGAAATCAACGGAAACATCGCGACCGTCGGTTATGGCCTCGCAGCCATCGGCCCGGCAATTGGTATCGGTATCGTCGTTGGCAAGACCATCGAAGGTGTCGCTCGCCAGCCTGAACTGGCCGGCCGCCTGCAGGTGCTGATGTACATCGGTATCGCCTTCACCGAGGCGCTCGCCTTCATCGGCATCGCCACTTACTTCATCTTCACCGGCGTCTAATCCTCTTCACTACTTAATTAGGAGGCATGATGCTTCACACAGTTATTGCAGCCGCTACGGAAGAAGTGGCTAAGAACCCGCTCATCCCAGAGTGGTACGACATTATTTGGTCGGCGGTTTGCTTTGTCGTGATTTTCTTTTTCTTTTGGAAGCTTGTGCTGCCCAAAATGCAAAAGCTTCTCGACGATCGTGCTGAAGCCATCGAGGGCAACATCGCCAAGGCCGACGACGCCCAGCGCAAGGCCGAAGCTGCACTCGTGCAGTACACGGCCCAGCTCGCTGACGCTCGCGCTGAAGCCGGTGCCATTCGTGACCAGGCCCGTACCGACGGCCAGCGCATTGTCGCTGAGCACAAGGATCAGGCAGCTGCCGAAGCCGGTCGCATCGCGGCCAGTGCCAAGACGCAGATCGAAGCCGAACGTCAGGCTGCCGTCGTGTCCCTTCGCAGCGAGGTCGGCACCCTCGCCATTGACCTCGCCTCGGGCGTCATCGGCGAAAGCCTGTCCGACGACGCGAAGGCCAGTGCCATCGTCGATCGCTTCCTGGCCGAACTCGAAGCCAGCGAAGTACCGTCTCAGGCAACAGCTCCTACAGTTGGAAAGATTTAGCACATGGGAAGCGCCACCAGAGAAGCACTCGCAACGTCGAGGGCGGCACTGTCCGTTCCCGGCGGCACGACTGATCTGGCGACGGGCGAAAGCCTGTTCGGTGCCGGTCGCGTAATCGGTTCGTCGTCCCAGCTGTTGTCAGCACTCGGCGATGCGTCAGCGGATGCTGCGGCCAAGGTCACTCTCGTGCGCGCCGTTTTCGGCGCGAGCGTGACACCTCGGGCGCTGGACCTGCTCGCCGCCGCTGTGTCCGAACGATGGTCCAACCACGACGACTTGCTCGCCGGGATCGAAGAACTGGGCTTGCGGGCACTGGCACTGTCTGTTTCGGCAGGTGGAGCGTCATCCGCCGAAACGTCGATCGAAGGGGAGCTATTCGCCTTCGGTAAGACGGTGTCCTCCGACGCTGAGCTCGAGTTGGCCCTGGCCAGCAAGCTGGGCAAGATCGACGCCAAAGCGGCCCTGGTTGAAAAACTTCTGGCCGGCAAAGTCTCTGGTCAGACGCTCGCCATTGTTCGTCACCTGGTGCAGCAGCCTCGCGGCCGCCGCATCGGCGAACTGCTGAGACATGCAGCAGCCGTCGTCGCGGACGAGTCTGGCACGTCGATCGCCACGATCACGTCGGCCAGTGTTCTCACAGCCGACCAGCTCGCCCGCTTGCAGAAGAACCTCCAGTTGCGTCACGGACGGGCACTCACCACCAACCAGGTCGTTGACCCGGAACTGGTCGGTGGAGTGCGCGTACAAATCGGTGATTTGGTCATCGACGGCAGCATTGCAACCCGCTTGGCGGATTTGAGACTCCAGCTCGCTCGCTGAGTCACTTCCGTGACACCATAAACCCAGCAGTACCAGATGACTCAGGGCGGCAGCGTCCTCGAACAGACAGAACCTGTACAGCCGTACAGAAAAGGGAAGATGATGGCAGAACTAACGATCAGCCCCGATGAGATCCGTGGTGCTCTCCAGGACTTCGTCAAGTCCTACGAGCCCAACAAGACATCAACGACCGAGGTTGGCTACGTCACCACGGCCGGCGACGGCATCGCGCACGTTGAGGGCTTGCCTGGCGTGATGGCGAACGAGCTCATCAAATTCGCCGATGGCACCCTGGGCCTGGCCCAGAACCTCGACGAGGATGAGATCGGCGTCGTCGTACTCGGCGAGTTCGGTGGCATCGTTGAGGGCATGGAAGTGCACCGCACTGGTGAGGTACTCTCCGTTCCCGTTGGCGACGGCTACCTCGGCCGCGTTGTGGACCCGCTCGGCGCGCCTATTGACGGACTCGGCGACATTGCAACTGAGGGCCGTCGCGCCCTTGAACTGCAGGCCCCCGGCGTCATGAGCCGCAAGTCGGTTCACGAGCCGATGCAGACCGGTATCAAGGCCATCGACGCCATGATCCCGATCGGCCGCGGCCAGCGTCAGCTGATCATCGGTGACCGCCAGACCGGCAAGACCGCGATCGCGATCGACACCATCATCAACCAGAAAGCCAACTGGGAATCCGGCGACACGAACAAGCAGGTCCGCTGCATCTACGTCGCCATCGGCCAGAAGGGCTCCACCATCGCTTCGGTGAAGGGTGCCCTCGAGGATGCCGGAGCGATGGAGTACACCACCATCGTCGCTGCTCCGGCGTCTGACCCGGCTGGCTTCAAGTACCTCGCCCCGTACACCGGCTCGGCTATCGGCCAGCACTGGATGTACGCCGGCAAGCACGTTCTCATCGTCTTCGATGACCTGTCCAAGCAGGCCGAGGCGTACCGCGCCGTATCGCTCCTGCTGCGTCGCCCGCCGGGACGCGAGGCGTACCCCGGTGACGTGTTCTACCTGCACTCCCGCCTGCTCGAGCGTTGTGCCAAGCTCTCCGACGAGCTCGGTGCCGGATCGATGACCGGTCTTCCGATCATTGAAACCAAGGCCAACGACGTTGCGGCTTACATTCCGACCAACGTGATTTCGATCACCGACGGTCAGATCTTCCTGCAGTCCGACCTGTTCAACGCCAACCAGCGGCCCGCTGTCGACGTTGGTATCTCGGTCTCCCGTGTCGGTGGCGACGCGCAGGTCAAGTCGATCAAGAAGGTTTCCGGCACGCTCAAGCTTGAGCTGGCCCAGTACCGTTCGCTCGAGGCGTTCGCCATGTTCGCCTCCGACCTCGACGCGGCCAGCCGTCGTCAGCTCGCCCGCGGAGCTCGCCTGACCGAACTGCTTCGTCAGCCGCAGTACTCGCCGTACCCCGTCGAAGACCAGGTCGTCTCTATCTGGGCCGGCATCAACGGCAAGCTCGATGAAGTCCCCGTTGCCGACGTGTTGCGCTTCGAGCGCGAGCTGCTCGACTTCCTCGGGCGCAGCACCGACATCCTGAAGACCCTGAGCGAGACCAACGTTCTCTCCGATGAGACCGTTACCGCCCTCACCGCCGGCGTCGACAAGTTCAAACTCGAATTCCAGACCGGTGAGGGCAAGCCGCTCGCCTCGGTTGGCAAGGAAAAGTTTGAGGCTATTGCCGTTGAAGACGTCAACCAGGAAAAGATCGTCAAGCACCGCCGCTAATTTCGTCGATTTCGACGAGGCAGTAACACTGACGATGCTGTAACACTGACGACGACAAACTGAAAGACAAGGAAGCAGACACATGGGAGCGCAACTTCGGGTCTACCGGCAGAAGATCAAGTCTGCCCAGACGACCAAGAAGATCACTCGGGCCATGGAGCTGATCTCCGCCTCGCGCATCCAGAAAGCGCAGGCGCGAGTAGCTGCGTCAACCCCGTATTCGCGCGCGGTGACGCGTGCCGTTTCGGCAGTGGCCACGTACTCGAACGTCGAGCACGTACTCACAACGGAGCCCGAGAAGATCCAGCGCGCAGCGGTCGTCATTTTCGCGTCCGACCGCGGCTTGGCCGGTGCTTTCAGCTCGCAGGTACTGCGGGAAGCGGAATCGTTGAGTGAACTGCTCCGCGGCCAGGGTAAGGAAATTGTCTATTTCCTGGTGGGCCGAAAGGCCATCGCGTATTTCAACTTTCGAAACCGCGCCTCGGAGCGAATCTGGACGGGCGGAACTGACCAGCCGCAGTTCGAAACGGCCAAGGAAATCGGCGAAGCCCTTCTGGAAACGTTCCTTACGGACTATTCCGATGGTGGCGTCGACGAGATTCACATCGTGTACAACCGTTTCGTCAGCATGGTCACCCAGGTGCCCGAAGTCGTTCGGCTGCTTCCCCTCGAGGTCGTTGAGGGGGTGGAAGAGCCCGGCGACAACAAGGTCCTTCCGCTTTACGAGTTCGAACCTGACGTGGAAACCGTTCTAGACAGCCTCCTCCCGGTATACATCGAGAGTCGTCTGTTCAACGCCATGTTGCAGTCGGCGGCGTCGGAGCACGCGAGTCGCCAGAAGGCGATGAAGTCGGCCAGCGACAATGCCGACAAGCTGATCACGGACTACACACGCCTGTCGAACAATGCGCGTCAGTCCGAGATTACCCAACAGATTTCCGAGATCGTGGGTGGAGCCGACGCGCTCTCATCCGCTAAGAAGTAGTTCACATGTCCCATGGGCAGAGAAGAGAGAGCAATGACTGACACCGCAATCGCGCCAGTCCGGGCGGAGGACACGGCCGGCTCGGTTGGCCGCATCGCGCGCGTCACGGGCCCCGTTGTCGACATCGAGTTTCCGCATGACTCGATCCCCGGCATCTACAACGCCCTGAAGACCACGATCACCATCGGTGACGACTCGAACGAGATCACGCTCGAGGTCGCTCTGCACCTCGGTGACGACCTCGTTCGTGCTATCGCGCTCAACCCGACCGACGGACTCGTCCGCGGGCAGGAAGTACGCGACACCGGCAGCCCCATCACGGTTCCGGTTGGAAACGTCACCAAGGGCAAGGTCTTCAACGTTATCGGCGATGTCCTCAACGCCAAGCCCGGCGAGAAGATCGAAATCACCGAGCGCTGGCCCATCCACCGCAAGCCGCCGGCTTTCGACCAGCTCGAGTCCAAGACTCAGCTGTTCGAAACCGGAATCAAGGTCATTGACCTTCTGACGCCGTACGTTCTCGGTGGAAAGATCGGCCTGTTCGGTGGTGCCGGAGTCGGCAAGACCGTGCTCATCCAGGAAATGATCCAGCGTGTTGCGCAGGACCACGGTGGAGTATCGGTGTTCGCCGGAGTTGGCGAGCGTACCCGTGAGGGCAACGACCTCATCGCCGAGATGGAAGAAGCCGGCGTCTTCGACAAGACCGCCCTAGTCTTCGGCCAGATGGACGAGCCGCCGGGAACGCGTCTGCGCGTCGCCCTCTCCGCCCTCACCATGGCTGAGTACTTCCGCGACGTGGAGAAGCAAGACGTCTTGCTCTTCATCGACAACATCTTCCGTTTCACGCAAGCTGGTTCGGAGGTGTCGACCCTGCTGGGCCGTATGCCCTCGGCCGTGGGCTACCAGCCCAACCTGGCTGACGAGATGGGAATCCTGCAGGAGCGCATCACGTCGACCCGTGGCCACTCGATCACCTCCCTCCAGGCGATCTACGTTCCTGCCGACGACTACACCGACCCGGCACCGGCGACCACCTTCGCCCACCTGGATGCCACGACCGAACTGTCCCGTGCGATCGCGTCGAAGGGCCTGTACCCGGCCGTTGACCCGCTCACCTCGACCAGCCGTATCCTCGACCCCCGCTATTTGGGTGCCGATCACTACAACACGGCCGTTCGCGTCAAGGCCATCCTGCAGAAGAACAAAGAACTCCAGGAAATCATCGCGATCCTCGGTGTCGACGAACTCTCGGAGGAAGACAAGGTAACGGTTTCCCGTGCCCGCCGCATCGAGCAGTTCCTGTCGCAGAACACCTACATGGCGAAGAAGTTCACCGGTGTAGAGGGCTCAACGGTTCCGCTCAAGGACACCATCGAGTCGTTCACGGCGATTGCCAACGGTGACTTCGACCACGTGGCCGAGCAGGCTTTCTTCAACGTCGGTGGCATCAACGACGTCGAAGAGAAGTGGGCTCAGATTCAGAAGGAGAACGACTAAGCATGGCGAAGTCGCTGTCCGTCAGCGTCGTTTCGGCCGACCAGCAGGTGTGGGCCGGCGAGGTGACCATGGTTGTCGCCAAGACCGTCGAGGGCGAGATTGGCATCCTGGCCGGTCACGAACCGATGCTGGCGATCCTGGCCGCGGGTGACGTGCGTCTCACTCTGCCAGACGGCTCCAAGGTTCTGGCCCAGGCTGAGGATGGATTCTTGTCGGTCGACAACGATACGGTCACCATCGTGGCCCGCAAGGCTGAACTCGTGGGTTCCAAATAGCCCGTCTGACACACCAGTGTTAATACTGCTTCCGCCGTCGGAGACGAAACGCTCCGGCGGCGAAGCTGTACCCTTGGACTGGGAAAAACTGGCCTACCCGAGCCTGAACGTGAAACGTCGTGCGCTGGCGCAGGCGCTTGTAGCGCTGACTCGGTATCCCGAAGCTGCCAGCGCCGCCCTCAAACTGGGCCGCACACAGCTGTTCGAGATCGACCGCAACCGTGAGTTGCTTGCGTCTCCGACCCTGGCGGTAATAGATCGCTATACCGGGGTGCTGTTCGACGGTCTGGATGCTGCCACCCTCTCAGGCTCGCAGCGCGAGTTCGCGCACGCTCACCTGGTCGTACACTCTGCGCTGCTCGGGCCGCTCGCTGCACTTGATGCAATACCGGCTTACCGGCTGTCCCACGATTCGCGCGTTCCGGGCGTCACTCTGGCAAACCACACTCTCAAACAGCACTGGAGCAGCGATATTCAGCGCCTCCTCGGCCGGACCGAAGGACTTCTGCTCGACCTGAGGTCACAGGCTTATGTTGGCCTCGGTGCCCGACCCGTGCGGGCGGACTCACTGTACCTGCGGGTGGTCGCCGATGGCGCAGACGGTCAGAAGCGTGCCCTGAACCACTTCAATAAGAAGTCGAAGGGCGAGTTCACCCGGGCTCTGCTCGAACACGAACACAATTTCACGAGCGCGCAGGAACTTATCCGCTGGGCGCAATCGGTCGGAATCCGACTCGGCCATGGAGCTCCCGGCGAACTCGAGCTCGTCGTTGAGCAGCAGCTTGCTGCGCCGGGACGCGCAGCCTCATCGACGATCTTTACCGGGGCTAGGCTGGGGGCGTGAGTACAGACGCCAGCACCTTCCCCCTAGCGGTCAATGTTCCCATCCTGCGGCAACCGGTCAATGTGACCGTCACCGGGGCAGGCGGGCAGATCGGTTATGCGTTGCTCTTTCGCATTGCCGCTGGCGCTTTGCTGGGGCCGATGACGCCGATCCGTCTCACCCTGCTGGAGATTCCCCAGGGGTTGAAAGCAGCTGAGGGCACTGCGCTCGAGCTCGAGGACTGTGCCTTCGGCCTGCTGCGCGGTGTGACGGTCACCGATGACCCCACAGTCGCATTCGACGGGGTGAATATCGCACTGCTCGTTGGATCTCGCCCGCGTGGGCCGGGGATGGAACGTGCTGATCTTCTGGGGGCCAACGGCCGCATTTTCGCACCGCAGGGGGCAGCCATCAACGCGGGCGCAGCCGATGACGTGCGCGTGCTGGTGGTGGGCAATCCAGCCAATACAAATGCCCTCATCGCCGCCGCTCACGCGCCGGATGTGCCGAGTGACCGCTTCACTGCCATGACCCGGCTTGACCACAACCGGGCCGTCGGGCAATTGGCCAGCCACCTGGACGTCTCAGTGGGGGCGATTCATGGGCTGACCGTGTGGGGAAACCACTCGGCCAGTCAATACCCGGATATCTTCCACGCCACAGCAGAGGGCCGAGCGGTTCGCGATCTCGTCGACGAGCAGTGGCTGGCGCAGACCTTCATCCCGCGAGTTGCCCAGCGTGGGTCTGAGATTATTGCCGTGCGGGGAGGCTCTTCGGTGGCTTCCGCCGCCAATGCAGCCATCGATCATGTGGGCGACTGGGTCACCGGCCACGGCGTCGACTGGACCAGTGCCGGGGTCGTTTCCGATGGCTCCTACGATGTTCCGCCTGGCTTGGTGTGCTCGTTCCCGGTGCGATCGGTTGACGGGAATTGGCGCATCGTGAACGGGTTGCAGCTCAACGAATTCTCGCGCAGTCGAATCGCGGCATCTGTTGCAGAACTCGTGGAGGAACGAGATGCAGTGCGGGCGCTCGGCCTGCTGCCATTGGGGCGTCGCTGAGTTTCACGGTCATGCTGGCCAGCTACCGGTGCGCGATGCCCTCGTGGTTGAGCAGCCAAGCTTTGGTGGGGATGCCCTGCCCGGCGCTGTAGCCGGTGATCTGCCCGCTCGTCGCGAGTACGCGGTGACAGCCGATGATGATCGGCACCGGATTGGCGCCGACGGCCCCGCCGATGGCGCGGGCCGAACCCGGCCGGCCGACGGCACTGCCGAGCGCCCCGTAGGAGATGACATCGCCGTAGTTGAGGCTGGTCAGCCGAGCCCATACGCTGCGCTGAAATTCGGTTCCGCGCGTGAGGTGTACGGGAAGATCGAACGACCGCCGCGTTCCGGCGAAGTACTCGTCGAGCTGTTCGGCCGCCCGTCGCAGCACGGGAGAAGGCGTCTCCGCGGTCGCGTCGAGCGGTAGTTGACCGTCGGTTTCGATGGAAAGAGAGAGGATACCTTCATCGTCGGCGGTGAGTTCCAGCCGACCGACGGGGCTGGGGATGCGCAGGAGCGCGTTTGCCGTTGTGGGGCGCTGGGCGACGTGCGCCGGGATGCTGTCCATGATTCGACTGTAGCCCTCGCTTCGGCGGAAACCATGCGAGGTTCAGACCGGGGTGCACAAGTGCCCGGCATGCGCACCTGTGCAGGAGATGGCTGCGCCCCTATTCTGTAATGATGGCTCAAATTGAATATCGCAGACTTGGCTCCTCCGGGCTGACCGTCTCGACGATCGGGCTCGGGTGCAACAATTTCGGTCGCGCCGGGACCGCATCCAAGAGTCAGGAAGGCACGACGGCGGTGATCGACGCCGCTTTCGAAGCAGGCGTGACGCTCTTCGACACCGCCGATATTTACGGTGCGGAGCGAGGATTGAGCGAAACGCTCATGGGACACTCGCTGAGCGGCAAGCGCGACCAAATCGTGCTGGCCTCGAAATTCGGCATGGACATGGGTGGGTCGAACGGTCCGGACTGGGGCGCGCGGGGCTCACGCCGGTACATCCGCTTGGCCGTCGAGGCGTCCCTCCGCCGACTGCAGACCGACTGGATCGACCTCTACCAGCTGCACGTTCCCGACCCGTCAACACCGATCGAAGAGACCCTTTCAACCCTGCACGACCTCATTACCGAGGGCAAGATTCGTTATATCGGTCACTCCAACCTAGCGGGATGGCAGATCGCCGAAGCCGAGTTCACCGCCCGGATGAACGGTCACCCCGCCTTCATCTCGAGCCAGAACGAATACAGCCTGCTCGTGCGTGATGTCGAAGACGAGGTTCTGCCGGCTGTGAACGCCTACGGTCTCGGGTTTCTGCCCTTCTTCCCGCTCTACAACGGCCTGTTCACCGGCAAGTTCTCGCGCACGGGAGGGCCAGCCGACAGCCGCATCATGATGATCAGACGCCATCTCGCCGACGATGCCCCGTGGGACACGATCGAGCAGTATCAGAAATGGTGTGATGAGCGCGGGGTGAGTATGCTGACGGCGACGTTCGCGTGGCTACTGGCGCAGCCGGGACTGACCAGCGTCATCGCCGGCGCTACCAGGCCTGAGCAAATCGTTCAAAACGCGAATGCCGCGACGGCCTGGCAGCCGTCGGCTGACGAGGTTGCCTACATTTCCAACCTTTTCGCCTGACCTCACCCTAGGAGAAATTCGTGCTGCGGTCCTTGCTCGTGCGTTACCTGCGCCCGTACTGGCAGCCGCTGCTCGGGGTGATCGTCTTTCAACTGGCCCAATCGATCGCCTCCCTCTTTCTGCCCACCCTCAACGCCGACATCATCGATGAGGGTGTCGCAACCGGTGACACCGGCTACATTCTGCGTGTTGGTGCACTGATGTTGCTCATCACCCTCGCGCAGATCCTGTGCGCGATCGTGGCAGTCTACTTTGGTGCGAAAGTGGCGATGAAGGTCGGGCGCGACCTGCGCGGGGATGTCTTCAGTAGGGTGGGCGAGTTCTCCGAGCAGGAGGTCACCCGGTTCGGTGCCCCATCGCTCATCACCCGCTCCACCAACGACGTGCAACAGGTGCAGATGCTCGTTCTCACTACCTGCACCCTGCTGGTTTCGGCGCCCATCCTCAGCATCGGCGGTGTGATCATGGCGATCCGTCAAGACGTGCAGCTGTCCTGGCTCATCGCGGTGAGCGTGCCGATGCTGCTCATCGCCGTCGGATTCATCGTGGTCAAGATGGTGCCGCTGTTTCGCAAGATGCAGACACGCATCGACACCGTCAATCGGGTACTCAGGGAACAACTGACCGGCATCCGGGTGGTGCGGGCGTTCGTACGCGAAGACGTCGAGATCGCCCGGTTCGCTACGGCCAACCAAGACGTGACCGACGTCGCCCTGAGTTCGGGTCGGCTGATGGCGCTCATGTTCCCCATCGTCATGCTCGTGCTCAACGTCTCCAGCATCGCCGTGATTTGGTTCGGCGCGTTTCGCATCGAAGACGGATCGATGCAGGTGGGGACGTTGATCGCGTTCCTCAGCTATCTCATGCAGATTCTCATGGCCGTCATGATGGCCACGTTCATGGCCGTCATGATTCCGCGCGCTGCCGTCTCGGCGGACCGCATCGGTGAAGTGCTCGCGACCGAGTCGAGCGTTGTTCCGCCGGCTGAGCCGGTGAATGCCACGGTCGGTCAGGGCGAACTCGAACTGCTTGATGTTGGATTTGCCTATCCGGGCGCCGAACAGCCGGTGCTGCAAAACGTCAGCTTCATCGCCCGCCACGGCCAAACCACCGCGATCATCGGCAGCACCGGCAGCGGCAAAACCACCCTGGTCAACCTGCTGCCGCGCTTGTTCGACGCCACGAGCGGCTCTGTACTCGTCGACGGCATCAACGTACGCGAGCTCAATTCCGACCTGCTCTGGGGGCAGATCGGCCTCGTGCCGCAAAAGCCCTACCTGTTCTCCGGAACGGTGCGCAGCAACCTGCTCTACGGCAAACCGGATGCGACCGAAGAGGAACTCTGGCAGGCTCTCACGACCGCCCAGGCTCGCGACTTCGTCACCGAAATGGACGGCGGGCTCGACGCCATGATTTCACAGGGAGGCACCAACGTGTCGGGTGGTCAGCGCCAACGCCTCGCAATCGCTCGCGCCCTCGTAAAGCGGCCGGCGCTGTACATTTTCGACGACTCATTCTCGGCCCTCGACCTCGCCACCGACGCCCGACTCCGGCTCGCCCTCAAGCAGAGCGCCACGGGCGCCACCATGATCATCGTCGCCCAGCGGGTGTCGAGCATCATCGATGCAGACCAGATTCTGGTGCTCGAAGACGGCCGCATCGTCGGTCGGGGAACTCACGAGCAGCTCCTCGACACAAACACCACGTATCAGGAAATTGTGTCGTCTCAGCTCACCGCGGAGGAGGCAGCATGAGCGAGGCTCACGCCGATGACAAACCGGCCCCGCGTCCGCAGCGCGGCGGCGGTCCGTTTGGCGGCATGAGCCTGCCGGCCGAGAAATCGTTGAACTTCACCGCGTCGGGCAAACGCCTACTCGGCAAGCTGAGTCCCGAGCGGCTCTGGCTCTTTATCGTGCTCGCCGTTATCAGTGTCTCGTTCGCCGTGCTCGGCCCGCGTCTGCTCGGCGAAGGTACCAACCTGATCTTCTCCGGCGTCGTGTCCAAGAATCTGCCGAGCGGCAGCAGCCAGGCCGAGGTGATCGCGGGACTGCGAGCAGCCGGCAACACCGCCCAAGCCGACATGCTCAGCGGCATGACGCTCACTCCCGGGCGCGGAATCAACTTTGCCATGCTCTCCACCGTGCTATTCTGGGCGCTCGCACTGTATGTGCTGTCGAGCGTGTTCAGCTGGATGCAGGCGTACGTGCTCAACGGCGTGGTGCAGCGCACGGTGTACCGGTTGCGTGAAGAGATCGAAGCGAAGATCAACCGTCTGCCGCTGAGCTACTTCGACAAGAAGCCGCGCGGTGAGCTGCTCAGCCGAGTGACAAACGACGTCGACAACATCTCGCAGAGCCTGCAACAGTCGCTGAGTCAGGTGGTGACCAGTCTGCTCACTGTCATCGGCGTGATAGTGATGATGCTCCTCCTCTCGCCGCTGCTTGCTCTGATCGCACTCGTCACGGTGCCGCTCACCCTCGTGATCACGGCGTTCATCGCGAAGCGCTCCCAAAAACTGTTCGTAGCTCAATGGACGAACACCGGCGAACTCAACGGTCAGATCGAGGAGACGTTCACCGGCCATGCGCTGGTCAAGGTGTTCGGCCGGCAGAAAGAGGTCGACGCCCGGTTCACGGCCAAGAATGACGAACTCTATGAGGCTAGCTTCGGCGCCCAGTTCATCAGCGGCATGATCATGCCGGCCATGACGTTCATCGGCAACCTCGTCTACGTTGCTATCGCGGTTGTCGGCGGATTGCGGGTCGCTTCCGGTACCATGCAACTGGGCGACGTGCAGGCGTTCATCCAATACTCCCGCCAGTTCACTCAGCCGCTCGCGCAGCTCGGGTCGATGGCGAACCTGCTGCAGTCGGGCGTGGCATCCGCTGAACGCGTGTTCGACCTGCTCGACGCCGCAGAGCAGAGCGAAGACCCCGACCCTGCCGACGCACCCACCGAGGTGCGCGGGCGTCTGGTCTTTGAAAACGTGTCGTTCCGGTACACCGAGGACAAGCCGCTGATCGAGGAACTCAGCCTCGTCGCCGAACCCGGGCAGACCATCGCGATCGTCGGTCCTACCGGAGCAGGCAAGACCACGCTGGTCAACCTCATGATGCGGTTCTATGAGATCCACTCGGGACGCATACTGCTTGACGGCGTCGATGTTGCCACCATGACCCGGCATGACCTGCGCAGCCGCATGGGCATGGTGCTGCAGGACACCTGGCTGTTCGGCGGTACGATTCGTGACAACATCGCCTATGGTCGACCGGATGCGACGGAGCAGGATATTCTCGCGGCTGCCACCGCGACCTATGTCGACCGGTTCGTGCACTCGCTGCCCGACGGTTACAACACCGTGCTGGACGACCAGGGCAGTAACGTGAGCGCCGGCGAAATGCAGTTGCTCACTATCGCCCGCGCGTTCCTGGCGCAGCCGAGCGTGCTCATCCTCGATGAGGCGACCAGCTCGGTAGACACCCGCACCGAAGTTCTCGTACAAAAGGCGATGAGTGCCCTGCGCGCCGAACGCACGAGCTTCGTCATCGCCCATCGCCTGTCGACGATTCGCGACGCCGACCTGATTCTGGTCATGGAATCGGGGCGCATCGTGGAGCAGGGCAGCCACATGCAGCTGCTCGCCGCAAACGGTGCCTATCAGGCGCTGTATGCCGCACAATTCGCGGCGCCTATTGCCGACGAGGTCTAAAGCCGCCTCCTCCCCAACGGGTCGTCTGCGCGAATCAAACCCAGATTCGCCTTTAGCGCTGATCCGGAGCCCGGCGGCGCTGGCACAGTGGCGGCATGCATCCCACCATTGTCAAAGCCCAGAAGGCCCAGGACTTTCTGGCACTCGTTCCCCAGCTGCTCGGTTTTGCTCCCGAGACCAGCGCCGTGCTCGTCGCGTTTCGTGGCAACCGCACCTGCGGCGCGCTACGTTTCAACCTGCCGGACGACGGCGCATCCCTCAAGGTGTACAAGCGCATCGCGACGACCCTCGCCGGGATGCTGTGCAAGATTCCCGGAGTGGACGCCGTCGTTCCGGTCATCTACACCGATGATTCCTTTATCACTGCCGTTGGTATCCCGCGCGAACAGTTTGCCGAGATTTTAAACCGGCGACTCGAATGGAGCGGTTTTCTGCTGCGTGATTCCCTGTGCGTGGCAGCGGATGCGTGGGGAAGTTACCTCGATCCCAAATGCCCCGCTGGCGGGCATCCACTGAACGATATTGCCGAGTCACCGGTGAACACGACGGCGAACGAGGGGGCGGGGACCAAGACCGTACGCCCGCTCGGCACCCTACAGAACGGCGCGGATCCGGTTGGTGTCCACCCGGCGACCCAGGAACGCCTAGCCCGGATCTACCGGCGGTACCGCCACCTGCTTGCGCGCGCCGAGAACTCTCCACCACTGTTCGACGCCCTCGGCGTTGCACTCGACCCGGTAGCGATCGCCGAGGAAGCACTCACCTGGCCGAATCCGCCCACCGAGGAAAACGTCGCCGCGCTTCTTGTGCTCGTGCAGTCCCCGCCCAACCGCGATCAGATCATGGTGCAGTTCGCCTTTGGGCGCGACGAAGGGGTGCGCGCCCACGCTATCAACGGGCGGTACGCTCGGCTCCAGCACGAGACCGGGCGAAGCCTCGACGACCTCGTAGCCGAGGAGATCGACATCGGTGACCCGACCGCTGAGCACACCGGCGACATCATGCTCGGCCTGCAATGTGAACGGCCCGACATCGACCGGATCCGTGTCGCCATCACCCTGCTCCGCGTCGTCGTTGCCATGGCGCCTCGATCGGCCAGACCGGCGCCGCTCTGCATGCTGGCTTGGCTGTCGTGGGCACTGGGCCGCGGGTCCGTAGCCGGATTTTTCGTGGACCAAGCTCTTGCCATCGAGTCGCAGTACAGCATGGCGATCCTGCTGAAACTGCTGCTCGATTCGGGGCACCTGCCGGAGTGGGCGTTCGCGGTCCCGCAAGACGATGACAACGAGGATGACGAGGATGACGACGAGGATGACGACGAGGATGAAAAGAGCGAGAGCTACGAACTCGACGATGACGTTGATCAAAACTGGGGTGAAGACTTCGACGAGCGTGCAGCCGGGCGCTGAACCCTGTTCGCCGTCAGCTCCATGTACTTCGGCGCCTCCATTGGTCAGGCTGCCCATCAGTTTCCAGTAATATTTGGCGCGCTTGAACGCGGTCTCGACCGCTCTACCGCCTCCGGTGGGGGAGAACACGCGGCTAGATCGCCGGGAGCATAGGAGGCGAGCCGATCGGTGAGTTCGATCGCGTTCGGGTGAGCGAATGACCAGACCGGGAAGAATGCCGAGTTCCTCGGCCTGCTTGGCAGCTACTTCGGCCAGGCGCTTACGTCAATGGTCCGCGTTGACGTGAACAGACCACTGAGGCCGTCAATGTACTGCTTACCCGGGGAATCCCAGATGTGATGTCCATGGCCCTTGACGATGATGGGCACTCCAGCGCCGGATTCCATTGCTGACTGACGCGAGAGGTGCATGCAGAGGTGCTCCTTGGCCTTCTGCTGCAGCTCGGCGTTGTGGGCGTCGTGGGAGCCATTGTTTTACCGTGTGCTCCAGTTATATAGCTGTTTATGGATTTTGAGATACACGAACGTCTCGGTGGAGAGCACTCCCTCGAGATTGCGGATCTTGGAGTTGAGTAGTTCGAGCAGTTGGTCGTCGTCTTCGCAGACGACCTCGGCGAGAATGTCAAAGGTGCCAGCCGTGAGCACGACGGAGTCCACGGCATCGATCTTGGCGAGCTGCTCGGCGAGTACGCGGGTGTCGGACGAGGCGCGAACGCCGATCATGGCCTGACGGAAGAAACCCAACTGCTTCGGGTCTGTGACGGCTACCACCTGTATGACACCGGAGTCAGTGAGTTTCTGTACCCGTTGGCGCACGGCCGCTTCGCTGAGGCCGACGGCTTTGCCGATCTCCGCGTACGACCGACGACCGTCGGCTTGAAGCTGTTCGATGATCTTTTTCGACACATCGTCGAGCTGGGCCGGCTTGGGTGGCTGACCGCGCTTTTGTTCATTCATGCATCGATTCTGTCAGTCTAAATACTCTCGGCAAGCGAATCCGTCGTGTCTGGAGCAAACTACTGCAGATTTCATTTGTCGATCCCGCGACCGAAAGGGTCTACGGCAGTGGCCCGGTATCGAATGCAGCCGATGCTGACTCGGCCTACCGAGCTGCAGCATCCGCTTGCGAAATTTAGGGCGAGATGACGCCGGCCGTGCGGCAGCCAGCGCTGTTTCACATCGCGGATGCGATCGAGGCGCGCGCCGAGGAATTCGCTGACGCCGAGTCGCTCGACACCGGCAAGCCTCGCTCCACCCTGGTTGACGATGAGATTTTGCTCTCGGTCGACCAGATTCGGTTCTTTGCCGGTGCCGCCCGCAACCTTGAGGGTCGCGCGGCCGGCGAGAATATGACCGACCACACCGTATTCATCCGGCCCGAGCCGACCGGTGCCGCCATCGGCGATCACACAACTCCGCAGCTGGTGTCGATCACGGGTTCGGTGCGGGTGGGAATGGCCGTCGCCGCGCTCGCCGCGTATGCCCGGGACAACGCCCGCACGGGGACTCCTCGCGAGGCGGACATTCTGTTTGGACCGGTCAATAACGCGCACCAGCTTGCTCGGGTAACCGGCCTCGCACACCGGCTGCCCGACCACGTCGTGCTCGAACTCGGCGGACGTCGCATTGGCCGTACCTGTTATTTTCACGAAACGACCATCGTGAGCGGGCTTTTGTAGACCGATAATGTGGACCCGCGACCACGGCCGCGCGATGCGGTTCGCCAAGCACCTTGACTTTGGTTGCGTCTGGATCGTCACGCATATTTCCATCATTGCCGAGATGCCGCACGGTGGTTTCAAGCACTCCGGGTATGGCAAGGATCTGTCGATGTATGGGTTCGAGGATTACGCCCGGATCAAGCGCGTGATGAGCTATATCGGGCACTGGCCGGTGCAATGGCCGTGAGCGGTGACGTTATTATGGTCCAAGTCCTTCGGCGTACGTTGGAACGGCGGGGACGAATTCGTACCCACACTCGGAAGGCACCACCCGTGACCCAGATTGGTCAAGGTTCGACCGAATTTCGTGTCGAACTGCCCAGCGTTGCCACGACGCTGACGCTGGCGTGGGCAGCCCTGACCGATGTCGGCCATCGCCGCGAGGTCAACGAGGACAGTCTCCTCGCCGCGCCGCCCCTGTTCGCCGTCGCCGACGGCATGGGCGGCCATTCAGCCGGCGATGTCGCAAGTACCGCCGTAGTGACCAGGCTTGCCGAGCTTTCCGGAACACTCGTGGCGGAGGCCGGTTCGATCGATCGGGCGCTCGCTCTCGCCGTGGAGGACATGGCGCAGGGTGTCGGCGTCACCGACCAGGGCACCGGAACGACCGTGACCGGCGTGGCGCTGGCACTCGTCTCGGACGCCGTTAGCTGGATCGTCTATAACATCGGCGATTCCCGGGTCTACCGGCTGACCGGCGGTGTCCTCGAGCAAATCACCAATGACCATTCGGTCGTGCAGGAACTCGTCGATGCCGGTCGCATCACCCGCGAAGAGGCGGATGTCCACCCGCACGGCAACATCATCACTCGCGCCGTCGGTTTTCACGAACCGCCCATTCCCGACTATCGCATCCTGCCGATCCAGGCCGGCATGCGCATCCTGGTCTGTTCCGACGGACTCACGAAAGAACTCACCTCCTACGGAATCCGTCATTTTCTGCTTGAACAGAAGCTGGCAGCGGATGCCGTCGCAGCGATGGTCACAGCCGCCCTGGAAAACGGTGGTCGCGACAACGTCACCGCAATCGTGATCGACGTGCTCGCCGTCGAACCCTACGAGGCGTCCAACACCTGACCTGGCACCTTGTAGCTGGCACCTAGTGGCTAATACTCACAGCTATTAGGCATTACCGACTACGGCGCGATGGCATTCCCTGATCGCGATCGTGCACACGGGTCTCGGCGCCATTCGCACGGATGAACCAGACGAGCGAGAACCAGCGGGAGAGGAACAGAAATGAACACCCAAACAACCGAGGCCAGATCAACGTTTGCAGTCTGGCGTCGCCGCGAATCCTATCTGTTTCGGTTCGACCTCGCCCTCGAAGAGTTGGTCACGAGGCGCGAACGCCGATCGATCCTGCGGGAGATCCGTGACAATATCGAAGTCGATGCCGCCGCCCGCGGCATCGACGCCGCCCTCGACTCGCTCGGCTCACCGCGCGCCCTGGCCCGAAGTTTCGCCGAGGACGGCCGCGGCAACCGGCCGTCCTGGGTGCGGGCAATCTACTGGTTCACGGGCCTGCTGCTGCTCTGGTGGACCCTGGCCTTCACCTTCACCGCCGGCATGTTGTCAGTCCTAATGGACAGCGGAACAGAGTCGGCCGAGTCATACTTTCTCGGACTGTCGGTATCGGCTTTCAATCGTGACGGCGGAATCGGGATCGGCTGGGAAGCATCCTCTTTACTCGCCTACATTCCGCTGATCATTATGGTCACCGCGGCCGTCATTGCGGGCCGACTCTGGCGCGTGCTGGCCCGCCGCCGGTAGCCCGCCGCCGGTAGCCCGGCGGCGCAGTGCGGTCGCGTATTATGGGAGGAATGAACGAGACCCTGCCCCCGTGCCCTGAATGTTCCAGTGACCTGGCCTACGAGATGGGTTCCTTACTGGTGTGCCCGCTCTGCGCCCACGAATGGTCGAACGAACCGGTCGAAGCAGAGCAGGAAGTCCAGGTCAAAGACGCCTTCGGAACCGTTTTAACCGACGGGGACACCGTTTCGATCATCAAGGACCTCAAGGTCAAGGGCCAGGCGTTGTCGATCAAGGTCGGCACCAAGGTTCGCAATATTCGCGTCGTCGATCCGGTCGACGGCCATGACATCGACTGCAAGGTCGATGGTTTCGGATTCATCCAGCTCAAGTCCAGCGTGGTCAAAAAGGTCTAGGCCCGGCCGATGGTGACGTGTCAGATTTGCGGGGCCTGGTTGCCGGTCGGAGCCATGTTCTGTGGCGAATGCGGCAGCTCTCGCACCGCTACCGTGGAGTCGCGCAAGCGTCGGGACCCTCGCCCCAACGACACGACGATCATTGCGCGCCTGCCGCGCACCACCGTCGTCATCTCGGTCCCGATTCCCGCAGAAGTGCCGGCGCCAGTGGGGGCCGTCACTGTCGTGACCGCCGCGCCAACCGCGCCAGCGGCAGTACCGCCCGCACTCCCCGCCGCCGTGCTGCCGACCCGGGCGACCTTCGTACTGACCTTCAGTACCGGTCAGGTGGTCTCCGTGCGGGGCTCCGGCCTGATCGGGCGCAAACCCCTGGCCCAACCCGACGAGATTTTTGATGACCTCATTCAAGTAGCAGATACCGACCGCTCGGTCTCGAAGACTCACCTCGAGTTCGGCCAGCATGACGACGAGTTTTGGGTCAGCGACCGGGTCTCGGCTAACGGCACCGTGATTCGCCGCCCGGGCGAAACGGCCGAGGCACTCGAACCGGGCCGACGGTACGTTCTGCCGCGCGGTAGCCGGGTCGAAATCGCCGACCACTCGTTCAGCGTCGCGTGAGGACGTCCTCCACCGCTGACTGGAACGCTGATTGTGCACCGATAGTCACGTCACGAGTGTTTCTCGACCGATAATCTGGTCTGCTGGCGGGGTGTCCACTGTCGATGAAACCCTCGCCCTGCCACCCGCGCCGGCCGCTCTGCCGCCGGCGGGGTTTCCTCTACTCGCCACAGTGGCGCCGCTGGTCGCCGCCGGACTGATCTGGATGATCACCGGCTCGGCCTTCGCATTGATTTTCGCCGTTCTCAGCCCGATTATCGCGGTAGCCAGCATGTTCGACTCGAAACGTTCGGGCCGCAAACGCCGCCGGGCTGAGACAGCCTCGCACAGCGAGGCCGTGACGGTGCTCTGTTCGATGATCACCGAACGTCACATCCGCTGGCGCGACGAAGCCTGGCGGCACACGCCTTCGGCGAGAAATATTGTGCTCGGGCGTGCGGCGGCCGCGCGTTGGCGACAAACGGATGGCACGCTCGTCTCGCTGGGCGTCGGCTCGGCCCCGAGCGGTATCCGACTCGGCGGAGCGAGCGCACCGAACGATAACCGGCAGCTGCGGGAGTGGGCAGCAACAGTCACCGGTGCCCCCATCGTCGTCGACCTGGCCCAGGGGCTCGGCATCGTCGGGCCGATGCCGCTCGCGGCAGCGCTCGGTCGCGCCGTGTGTGTGCAGGTCTGTTTCGCGGTGCCGCCGACCGATTTGGGGGTCGCCGGCCCGGGCGATGCCATGTCCACCGATTGGGACTGGGTGGTTCAGCTGCCGCACGTGGCGCCATCGCCGCGCCGGTTCACACTCCTACTGCGCACCACCACCACGACCAGCGCCACCACGACCAGCGCCACCACGACCAGCGCCACCACGACCAGCACCACCGATCCACGCCGTGGTGAACCAGAACGCGGGCGGCTGCTGCTCGCCTTGGCGATGAGGCTCGAAGACCTGCCGCCGGGCTGCGGAACGGTCGTGCGCGTGCTTGGCCCGGCACGGGCGCAGATTATTCGCTCGCCGAATCGTGCGCGGCCTCTGGATTTCTGTCCGGAACTTCTCGCCAGGGCCGAAGCTGTCGATTTCGCGGTGTCACTCGCTGGGCAGGCCAAGTCAGCAGGCCTCGTAAGCACGACGGGAGTGATCCCGGACATGGTCCCGGTCATGCAACTGCTCGAGCACGTCACCGATGCTGCATCGTTCGACCGGTCGGTGGCGCCACCGACCCTCGCCTGCCCGATCGGAGTGGGCCGAGACGGCCCGGCGTACCTGGACCTGGTGCAGTCCGGACCTCATGCTGTGGTCGGGGGAACGACCGGCAGCGGCAAGAGCGAGCTCCTGACCACCTGGGTTGCCGCGCTGGCCGCGACTTACTCGCCGCGGCAGGTGAACTTCCTCCTGGTTGATTTCAAGGGCGGCGCAGCCTTTCAACCGCTTGCCCGACTGCCGCACTGCGTCGGACTCATTACCGACCTCGACTCGAACGCAGCCACTCGGGCTCTCGCGAGTCTCGGTGCCGAATTACGTTACCGGGAGCGCACGCTGAGCGCGGCCGGGGCGCGTGACGTGACCGACGTACGCCTGGAGCATCCGCTTCCCCGGCTGATCATCGTCGTCGATGAATTCGCGACCATGCTCGGGCTGTTTCCCGAGCTGCACGCCCTCTTTGTGGACATTGCCGCCAGGGGACGGTCGCTCGGCGTGCACCTGATTCTGTGTACCCAACGGCCGGCCGGGATCGTGCGCGACGCGCTGCTGGCTAATTGCAGCCTGCGTTTGTCGCTGCGGGTGAACAACCGGGCCGACAGCCAGGCCGTGATCGGCACGGATGCCGCGGCCGGGCTGGCACCGAATCAGCCCGGGCGGTGTTTGGTCGCCACGGAAGCCGGAGAACCGGTACTCTGCCAAGTCGCGACAACGGGCGAACTCGACATTGCGAGCATCGTAGCGGCGCCACTGTCAGCGTCGTGCGGATACGTTCCAAGACGTCCATGGCTCGATGCGCTCCCGCCGATTGTGACCGAGTTCGATCTGGACGCGGCGACAGTGGAGAAGGCGCCGGTGACGGGGTATCCGGTCGGGTTGCTGGATGAACCCGAGCGCCAGCGCTACTGCGTGTTCACCTACGACCCCGACAGTGATGGGCACTTGTTGGTGGTCGGCGGGGCCGGTTCGGGCAAATCCACCCTGCTGCACACGCTCGCCCGCGTGGCCGAACATCGGGTCGCGACCCACCTATTCACAGCTGATGTCGAGTCCGTTTGGGATGCGCTTGCGAGTCTGAGTGCTCGCGTGGAAACCGGGCAGCAGACTTCGGCTTCACCCCGGTTGGTACTGTTCGACGATTTTGATTCCGTCTGCGCCCGCTGGCAGCCCGACCACCGGCTGGCAGCCGTTGATCTGCTCGTCGGCCTGCTGCGGGACGGACCGGCCGCTGGCGTGCATGTCGTGGTCGCCGTACAACGGCACACGAGCGTGGTTCCCGGGCTGGCCGCTCTGTGCCAGAGCACCCTGCTACTGAAACTGCCGAGCGTGCAGGACCACCTCGCGGCCGGGGGACAATCGGCCGGTTACATCGCGTCGCTGCCGCCGGGCGGGGGAGTGTGGCGCTCCTTGCGTGTGCAGCTATTGGCGCCGACTCCGGGCCTGATCGTTCCTGCTGTCGTCGTGCCCAATTCGCTACCGGCTGAAGGTCCGCTTCTGATCGTGTCATCATCGCCGACGAGCACGGCGACCCGCCTGCGTAATGTCATGGGTGTTCCGGTGCTGGAACTTGCCGGAACCAGTGGACCAGAGGCATCCGCTCTGCTGGTCCCCGGCGCCGTAGGCCAAGCGGATGCTGCTGTTCGACTGATTGTCGTCGGTGACGCCGAAACCTGGCAGGCGCACTGGACTTTGCTGGCACGGCTTCGTGGTTCGACTTCGAGCGAGCAAGCGGCCAGCCTGGTGTTCGACCGCTGCAGCCTGTCGGACTTTCGGCTCCTCAGCCACCGCCGGGAGCTGCCGCCTCCGCTGGCACCCGGACGTGGACGGGTCTGGGTCTTGCACTCCGACGGAGAGGTCACCCGGGCGATGTTGCCGGGCTAGGTCAGAATCTCGGCCACCGACAAGACCATCCGCTCGTTCAACAGGGCGCTCTTCAGCGACGTCCGTGACCTCAACGTACTCGCCTCCGCCGTGTTCATCGTCGTCCTGATAGTGGTCGTAGTCGTGATGGTGCATATCTCCGGTGCAGCGAAAGCGCGGCGGCTGGCGAAGCTGGAATAGCTTCTTTACACGTAGCTGGCGCGAATCTCGCCGACCGGTAAGCCGCCGCCGGTCACGGTGAGACCGAGCTCGGGCAGCAGCTCAGCGACATCCGTTCGGGCGATTGCGCCGGCATCGGCCAGCAAGCTCAGTGCCACCGCCGCAGCGGCGCGCAGGTTGCCGTCGAGGATTTTCAACGCCACGGTGGTGCCGTTCTCGGCAGCAGCGACCATGATGCCCTCGGCGCCGCCCTTCATAAACAGGCCGAGTCGGTCGATCACGATGCTGTCGGAGTGGCCGGGTCCGGCCACAACCCAGCCATTGGCGCGCACTGCTTCGGCCAGAAAACCGGCCTCGCGGTAAATCGCAAACGGTGAGTTCGACTTGCTCGTACTGATGCGGGCGATGCCACGGGCCAGCCCGGTGAGGGAGATCGCGTGCACCGGGGCGCCGCAGCCATCGACGCCCGAGGCGACCGGCCGCTCGCCGGTGAAGCGTTCGAGCACGTCGAGAATACGCTTTTGCAACGGATGCGAAGGGTCCAGATACCCTTCCAGCGCCCAACCGTTCTGCTGGCATGCCACGAGCATTGCCGCGTGCTTACCGGAACACTCCATATAGATCGGCGCCGTGCTGGCACCGAGGCGTACGAGGGTGTCGCGGGCGGCGGAATCGTTCGGCCAGGCCGCCGGGCAGGCGAGCGCTGTCTCGGGCACTTGCGCGCGGGAGAGGAGCCCGCGAACGAGATCGATGTGGGCGGCGGTGCCGCTGTGACTGGCCGTGGCGATGGCAGCATCCGCTCCCCGCAGGGCGGCGCCACTCGCCATGACCGCGACGGCCTGGAAAGGTTTCATCGCCGAACGGGGAAAGATCGGACTGGTTACGTCGCCGAGCGCACGCAACACCTCACCGTTGGTGCCGAGCACGATTGCCGAACCGGCGTGACGGGATTCGACGAAGCCGCTGCGCTCGACGATGGCGAGCTCGACGGAATCGTCGACCGTGAAAGTTTCAGTCACGGCGTTAGAGTGACGACTCGGTGAGCGCTGCGGCGTGTGCAGCGATGGCGTCGTCGATCACCGAGAGGGCGTCGACGATGAGCGCATCGGACAGTGCCAGGCTGGGCAGGAAGCGCAGCACGTTGCCGTAAGTGCCGGCCGTCAGCAGCAGAACCCCGTGCTGGCCGGCGTAGATGGAGATGGCGCTCACCGCGGCGGCGTTCGGCGTTTTCGTGGTGTCGCCGGTGCCTGGCTGCACGAGCTCGATTGCCATCATGGCGCCGTGGCCCCGAATCTCGCCGATGATGTCGTACTTGTTCTTCAGCACGGTCAGCCCCGCGGTGAGGGACTTTTCGATGCGCATTGCCTCGCCGAGCAGGTTGTTGGCCTCGATCGCGTCGAATACGGCGATGGCGGCGGCGCACGCGACCGGATTGCCACCGAAGGTGCCGCCGAGGCCGCCGGGCTGCGAGGCATCCATGATCTCGACGCGGCCGGTAACAGCGGCAAGCGGGAAGCCGCCGGCAATGCCCTTGGCGGTGAGGACGAGGTCGGGGATCCACCCGAAGTGCTCGCTCGCGAAGTACTTGCCCGAGCGGGCCATGCCGCTTTGAATCTCATCGGCGATCATGACGACACCGTTGGCGGTGCACCATTTCTGCAGGGCCGGCAGGTAGCCATCCGCTGGCACCATGAAACCTCCCTCACCCTGGATGGGTTCGACGACAAGGCAGGCCAGGTCGGATGCCCCGATCACCTTGTCGAGGTACGTGATGGTACGGACGGCCGCCTCGGCACCGGTCAGACCATCGTGATAGGGATAGGAACTCGGTGCATGGTAGACGTCGCTGGCGAGCGGGCCGAAGCCGGTGGCGTATGGCATGGCCTTGTAGTTCATGGCCATGGTCAGCACGGTGCGACCGTGGTAGGCGTGGTCGAGCACGGCGACGGCACGACGGCCGGTGTACTTGCGGGCGATCTTCACGCCGTTCTCGACGGCTTCGGCGCCGGAGTTGATGAGCACACTCTTCTTGGGAAAATCGCCCGGGGTGTGCTCGGCCAGCAGCTCGGCGACGCGCACGTATTCTTCGTACGGCGTGATGGTGAACAGGGTGTGGATGAAGTCCTGGGACTGTTCGACGGCCGCCGCGACAACGCTGGTTTCGGTGTGGCCGATCGTGGTCACGCCGATTCCGGCACCGAGGTCGATGAACTGGTTTCCGTCAACGTCGACGACGATCGCTCCGTTGGCCTTCTTGATGTAGACGGGGAGCATGGAGCTGACGCCGTCGGAGACGACCGCTCGGCGCCGCTCATGCAACGCCGCTGAGATCGGACCGGGAATGGCGGTCACGATCTTTCGTTCTTGCGTAACCGAGTATGTCGGTGCGGAAACGGTAGCAGGGTCGATAAGGGTGTCAGTCATGATGAGACCACTTTACCGACCGTGAGCGTCGTGAACCTGAACCGGCTGCAAGAATCGTATAGAGCCAAGGGAGAAGCATGAACGGAGTGCATGAATATGCGGTGCGGGTCGAGTGGACCGGCAATCGCGGCACCGGAACGAGTCACTACAAGGCATACGGACGCGACCATCTGATTTCGCCGGCCGGCCGGGCATCCCCTGACAAGGCCGCAATCAGCGGTTCGTCCGATCCGACCTTTCACGGCGACAATGATCGCTGGAACCCGGAGGAGCTTCTGCTCGCGGCGCTCAGCCAGTGCCATCTTTTGTCGTACCTGCACGTGGCCGCCCGAAACGGGGTGACCGTGACGGCCTACACGGATGCCCCGGTCGGCACGATGGAACAGCTTCACGGGGGCGGTGGCCACTTCACGACGGTCACGCTGCGGCCACGGGTGACGATCACCGACCCCGAGCAGGTCGAGTTCGCGCAGTCGTTGCACGCCGAGGCTGCCCGGGAATGCTTTATCGCGGCCTCGGTGAATTTTCCGGTCGGTCACGAGCCGGTGACCGTCGCCTGAGCGCTGGTGCGCTGCCGAGGTGTGAGCTTGAGTGCTTTCCGGCGCTGATACGAGCCGAAACTCGCGTCTCGGCGAGCAGGTTTAGCAGTAGAAGGCGCGTGTCGTATCGGGCGCCACGATGCTGACGACTTCTCCGCCGGTCACAAGGCGGGCGACGCCTCCGTAGGCGTTGCTTTCGCCCCACGGGGACGCGTCCGCTACTTTGTCATAGACGAAGGGCCCAGAGCCGTCGTTGTACTCGTCGACAGCCTGCTCGCGGGGAAGTGCATCGAAGAAAGCTTGGGCATTGTCGCCGACCGCGAAGTTGCCGCTGCTTTTCAGGGCGACACCATTGAAACTGGGCTCGTTGAAGGTGACAACAAAACCAGCTGGTTCCCAGACATCGAGCACGAGCGCGGTGCCGCCCCAGGAATAGCGGGCCGTCACGTTGCTGCACGCCTCGATCTCGCTCGTCGATAGCTCTGGCGCAGTCGCCAGTGCGTCGCTGAGGAAGACCACGGCGGCGTCCGTCCCCTCCGCAAAGTCAACGCTGGAGCGCGGCTGCTCGATAGCCGTCTCGCTCATCAACTGCGAACCGCTCATCGTGATGGTCGAAACGCTCGCGGCCGTCCCCTCTCTGTCAACCTTGTGTGGGGCCGCTGGCGTTGTGTGGGCTTGCGTGGGTGACACGCTCGCTTCCGGGGTAGCTGGCGCGGGTGAGGCGCATCCGGAAAGCACGAGTGCCGACAGCATAACTATCGCTGCGCGGGCGATCACCGTAGCCTGCCGGCGCCTCGATAGCTCCATTGCGCGTGTGGGCTGACCACTGCAGGAAGTATTGCTACCGGCATTACTGAAATTCATTGAGCCCCCGCTCGTTCACTGCACGGAATCTGCTTCCACGCGCAAGTGTAGTCCGGCCGGTCCGGAGCCGGTCGCGACGGTTGGAGCGTGCTAGGCGTCGTCGAGCCGTGAATTTGAGCGCATTTCGCTGCTGGAACGAGCCGAAACTCACGGCGCCGCGAGATCGGCTCTGATTGTGGATGGCGCAGTAGCGCGGTTTGCGTAGTAGCGTGGGATGCGTTGAAGAGCAGTGCTAATCGGAAGGGATACCGATGGATACCACCCAGTTGCTCAAGGGGGTGCTCGATATGGCCGTTTTGGCTGTGATCGTCGATGACGACGGCTATGGCTACGACATCGTGCGTCGGTTGCGCGCCGCCGGGCTCGATGAGGTCGGCGACGCGTCGGTCTACGGCACCCTCCGGCGACTGTACAGCGCGGGGGCGCTGTCCAGCTACGTCGTGCCCTCCGACGGGGGGCCGCACCGTAAGTACTACGGCATGAACGCGAACGGCCGGGCCATGCTCGCCGAACACCGTGCGAACTGGACTCATTTCGCCGATACCCTCACCCGGCTGCTCGAACAGCCCCAGCCCGCAGTTCCCCTACTCACGATCGGCGACAACTCATGAGCGACCCTGCCACCACGACCCAGCCCATTCGCGACTTCGCCCTGGCCGTGCGGGCCGCTCTGAGCGATTTGCCGGCCGACGATATCGACGACCTCACTGACGGCCTCGAAGCTGACCTGACCGAGCAGGCCGCTGACTTCGCTGGTGCCGATACTGGTGTCGCTGCGCCAGACCTCGAGCTCGGCGATCCGGTCGCCTACGCCGACGAGTTGCGCGGCGCGGCCGGGCTTCCCGTGCGGGGAGCTACGCCGGCGGTTCAGGTGTCGGCGCTGCGCCGGCTGCGCGCCCGGACCGGTGCCGTGCGGGCGGGCGCGGCCCGGCGCATCCGCTCGACTGCGGCCGGTGCGGCCGTACTCGACTTTCTGCTCGTGTTGCGCCCGCTGTGGTGGGTGCTGCGCGGCTGGGTCGTCTATGCGGTCGCGGAAATATTCTTGGGAGGTGCGATCAGTACCGTGCCGACCGACCCGGTGCGTTGGCTGGTTCTCGGGTCCTTCGTAATTTTGAGCGTGCAGTGGGGTCGCGGCCGCTGGCTGCCCTGGCGTTGGCTTCCTGGCTTTCGCACCGTGGTCAGCGTGTGCGCGCTCCTTGTCTTACCCCTGGTGCTGGTGCTCACGGCGCATCAGGCAGTGAACGCACAGGCCAGCGCGTATGTGGATTCCACCCCGAGGAGCTCGCCGGGACTCGTGCAGAACGGCCAGGCGGTGACCAACCTGTTCGCCTACGACGCTAATGGCCAGCCGCTCACCGACGTGCAGTTGTTCGACCAGGACGGTCGCGCGCTCAACGTAGTCGTTGACCCGGCCAATACCAAGTACCTGCCGCAGCTTGATGCGGCCGGCGAGCAGGACATGGTCGTGCCGAGCCTGCTGGTACCGGGCGGCAGCGGCTGGAACGTGTACCCGCTGCGGCTGGTCGCCTCGGCCGACATCGACTACACCTACGATTATCTCGGCCAGGCCTCCCAGGCGGATGCCACGCCCGCGCCGCTCCCGTTCGCCCAGGTACGGCCGCTGGTCGACCTGCCCGCTGCGGGAGAGCCTTCGCCAGCACCCTCGCTGGCACCTTCGCCGACACCTTCGCCGGCAACGACACTAGCGCCCACGCTATCGCCGGAACCGGCAGCATCCGCTGCGCCAGTGGCTGAACAATGACGAGCCCACCCCTTCAGCCACCCACGCCGTGACTTTGACCCGCCGAACTGCGGGCCTGAGACCAATTCAGCGCTGGACGGGCCTTGAACTCACGGCTCGGTGACGGGGAGCGACGACGGAGGGGACTACGCGGGGTAGGCGGCCACCAGGGCGGTCAGTGCTTCTTCGAGCACGGTCGCAGCGTCGTCGATCAGTTCGTCGGAGATCACAACACTCGGCATGATGCGCAGCACGGAATCCCAGCTGCCGGCATCCAGCGCGATGACCCCGTTTGTCGTCGCGTGCTTGATCACCGCGGTGAGTGCTTCGGGGTAGGGCTTTCTGGTGCCGGGGTGCACGAGCTCGACACCGAACATGGCGCCCTTGCCGCGAACCTCGCCGACGATGGAGAACTTCTGCGCCCAGTCACCAATCCGTGCCCAGAGTGCGGCCTCGACCCGCTTCGCCTCGCCCAACAGGTTGTCCCGCTCGATGAGGTTGAACACCGCGAGGGCGGCTGCGGTTGAGACCGGGTTGCCGCCGAAGGTGCCGCCGATACCCCCAGGCTGCACGGAATCCATGATGTCGGCGCGGCCGGTGACGGCGGCGAGGGGAAAGCCGCCGGCGATTCCCTTGGCCGTGGTGATGAGGTCGGGCACGACGTCGTGGTGCTCGATCGAATACCAGACGCCGGTGCGGGCGATGCCGGCCTGAATCTCATCGGCGACGAAGACGATACCGTTCTCGGTGCAGAATTCGCGAATGCGCTTGAAATAGCCGGGCGCAGGAATGATGATGCCGCCGTCGCCCTGGATCGGCTCGACGAAGAACGCCGCGATCTCGGTCGCTCCGATGTGAGTCGTGATGTAGTCGATGGTCTTCTCGGCCGCTTCGAGCCCGCTGAGCCCGTCGCGGAACGGGTAACTGGTGGGCACACTGTAAATCTCACCGGGGAACGGACCCATGCCGGCACGTTCCGGCCAGGGGCGATAGGTCATTGTCATGGTCAGGTTGGTGCGTCCGTGGAAAGCGTGGTCGAGGGCCACGATGGCACGGCGGCCGGTGAACTTGCGGGCAATCTTGACCGCGTTCTCAACGGCCTCAGCGCCGGTGTTGACCAGAATCGAGTGCTTTTCAAAGTCGCCGGGGGTGATCTCGGCGAGCTTCTCGGCTACCGCCACATAGTTTTCGTACGGAGTTACCGTGAATAGGGTGTGGGTCAGCTTCGCTGCCTGGGCGGATGCCGCCGCCGCGACATCCGGATGCGCGTGACCGATGGTGGTCACCCCGATACCACTGCCGAGGTCGATGATCTGGTTGCCGTCGACGTCGACCAGGATCGCTCCTGCGCCGTGATCCATGTAGATGTTGGCGAGGGTGCCGGCGCCGCGGGCGACCGACTTCTCCCGCCTGGCCTGAAGTTCGACCGACTTGGGCCCGGGAAGAGCCGTGACGAGTTTGCGTTGCTGGGGCACCGAATACGTTGCAGTCATTAGTCCAGCCTATGACTGTCGGCGCTTGTGGCCGACCGTCTGAGGTTTACGGCTACAGGCGTTCGCGCGGAAAGACGCGGCGAGCGAGGCGATTCAGCGTGCCGACCGGTGGCGATTCGTTGTAGGCATGAGCCAATTCCTGGCCGGACAGGCCGTGAATGGCCGCCATGATCTCATCCGTTGCCTGGCGGCGGGCCTTCCCCGATGTGGCCTGGCCGTGATGGCTGAGGTCGAGCGGCTTGCCGAAAGCGACCGTGACCTTGCGGATGCGCGGCAGGGTGGTGCCCACCGGCTGAATCTCCTGTGTGCCGATCAGTCCAACCGGAACCACGACAGCGCCCGTGGTGAGGGCCAGCCAGGCAACGCCGGTGCGTCCCTTATAGAGGCGGCCGTCGAGTGAACGCGTGCCCTCCGGGTAGATCGCGAACGCGCCCTCGGCGTCGAGTACCGCGCGGCCCTCATCGAGAGCAACCTGCGCTGCCTGACCGGCGCCGCGTTCCACGCCAATGGCCCCGATCGCGGTGAAGAAGGTTCGGGAGACCCAGCCCCGAAAACCGGTTCCGGTGAAGTAGGTCGATTTGGCTAGAAATTGCACCCGTCGGGTAGCGACCAGCGGTATGACGATGCTGTCGATGAAGGAGAGATGATTACTGGCCAGAATGACGCGTCCGGTGGCAGGGATGTTCTCGCGGCCCAAGATTCGTGGGCGAAACACGACGCGGGCGACGGGGGCCATGATGCCGTAGCCGAGAAAATAGACGAAACCTGGACGTTTCACGCGTTCGGGTTCGTCGGGCTGGTCAGCAGTCGGGTCTGGCGTGACGGCTGCGGGAGTGCTGTCGCTCGTGTCGGTTGCATCAGTGTTATCGGGTTCTGCTTTGGCACCAGTCACCCGTTGACACTACCTCTCCGACGGCGTGCACCTAGCATGGAGGGGTGCAGAGAGTAATTATCCTCGGGTCCACGGGCTCGATCGGAACCCAGGCCCTCGACGTCATCCGTTCCCACCCTGACCGATTCGAGGTGGTTGGCCTCGCGGCCGGCAGTAACCGCGACCTGCTCGCGGTGCAAGCCCTCGACTTCCAGGTCGAGCACACCGCCCTGGGAGCGGATGCTGCCGAGCAGCTTGTGCGAGACATCGACGCCGACGTCGTGCTGAACGGCATCACCGGTTCGGTCGGTCTCGGACCGACGCTCGCCGCATTGAAGGCTGGTCGCATCCTGGCCCTGGCCAATAAGGAGTCGCTCATTGTCGGCGGTGATCTGGTGAAGTCGCTGGCGGCACCCGGGCAGATCGTGCCGGTCGATTCCGAACACTCCGCCATTGCACAGGCATTGCTTGCCGGAACCCCGCCGGAGGTGCGTCGACTCGTGCTGACGGCATCCGGTGGGCCGTTTCGAGGTTTCACCCGGGAGCAGCTTGCCCGGGTCACTCCCGCGCAGGCCCTCGCCCACCCGACCTGGAACATGGGCCTCGTGGTGACCACCAACTCGGCCACCCTCGTGAACAAGGGCCTGGAGATCATCGAGGCGCACCTGTTGTTCGACGTGGAATATGACCGCATCGACGCTGTCGTCCACCCGCAATCAGTGGTGCATTCGATGGTCGAATTCGTCGATGGGTCGACGATCGCGCAGGCAAGCCCCCCGGACATGCGGCTGCCGATCTCGCTCGGGCTGGACTGGCCGAACCGGGTCGCCGCGGTTGGCACTCCGATCGACTGGACCGTGCCGCACAGCTGGACTTTTGAACCCCTCGACAACGCGGCTTTTCCAGCGGTCGAACTGGCCAAAAAGGTCGGCCGCATGGGTGGCACCTATCCCGCGGTATTCAACGCGGCCAACGAGCAGGCCGTTGCTGCCTTTCACGCTGGGCGCATCGGCTTCCTGGATATCGTCGACACGGTGCTGCGCGTGGTCGAATCCCACGAACAGGGACCAAATCTTACCCGGGAGTCGCTGGCTGAGGCCGAACGGTGGGCGCGTGACGCCGCCGACAAGCTGATAGCAAAGCGCTGACGCACTAGTGCGCTAGTTGCACTCGCCGGCCTCGACCTTGTCCTTATCGTTGAGGCAGTCCTCCCGGGCTTCTTTGGCCTCTTCCGCGGCGTCTTTGGCGTCTTCCCGAGCGTTCTCTGCGTTTTTCTGATCCTGTTCGGCGCGGTTCTTGGCGTCTTCGTCGTTCTGCTGCGCAGCCGCCGCTGCGGCTTCCGCAGCGGCCTGAGCCGCGGCCTCCGCGGCCACGACGGCGGCATCGATCTCAGCGGTCAAATCGTCTCGTACCAGATTGATCGCGGATTGTATCGATGCCGATCGTTCGGAGCCGACCTCGCCGGAAGCGGCTGCCGTTCGCAGATTCTCTTGCATGGCGGTGAGCAACGATTGAGCGTTGGCGAAGTCTCCGGCGGCGGAAGCTTCACTGATCGCCAGAATCTCGCCTTGCAGTTGCTCGGCGGTGGCAGCAGGCAGGTCGACGGGGGTGGCCGTGCAACCGGTCAGCGGCAGGAGGAGCAGGGCGGCCACGGACAGGGTCAGTCGATAGCGTCGATTCATGGGTTCACGCTTTCCTGAAGAATTTGAAGGTGGGTGCCCAGCGTGCCGTCCACGGCCGGATAGCTCGGTGGTACCGCGACTGGCGCTTCGGCCGGGTTGAGCAGGAGCAGGGCGGCGACAGCGAGGCCGATCACGGTGAGCCCACTCGCGACCATGAGGAGTACCTGGCGGCGCACGGGGCGGCGCGGCTTGGCGGGGATGCTGGACGCGGGGATGCTGGACGCGGGGATGCTGGCGGCGGGGATGCTGGCGGCGGGGATGCTGGACGCGGGGATGCTGGCGGGAGCGTTCGTTTTCAGAATCTCGGTCTGGGCGTCAGCGTTAGCGGGCAGCAGCAACGTGGGGTCGGGCGCGGCGGCGGGAAGCAACAAAGTAGGGTCGGGCGCAGCGGCCGGCAGCAACAGGGTGGCAGTGGGCGCCGCCGCGGGCAACAGTACGGTGGGCGCATCGGCATTGCTGCCGGCGCCGGTGGCGAGCGCACGCAACAACCCGGCGGCGTCGGCGGCAGTGGGCCGGTCGGCGAAATCGCGGGCGGTCATGGCGCGGAGAACGTCGGTCCACCGGCGGCCGAGTTGGCTGGGAATCTCCGGCTGACGCTGCAGCCGCGCCATCGCCGATTCCACGGCGGTTCCGGGGTAGGCGCGCACTCCCGTGAGGCATTCCAGCAGCACCAGGCCGAGCGAATAGACATCCGTTGGCGCGGCGATAACTCCACCGAGCGCTTGCTCGGGACTGAGATAGCTGGCGGTACCGAGCAACGACCCGGTCGCCGTCAGGCGGGTCTCGTCGAGGAGCCGGGCAATACCGAAATCGGCGAGCTTGGCGTGCATGCCGCGCCCGGGAAAACCCGACGGCGCCAGCAAGACGTTGGCCGGTTTGACGTCTCGGTGAATGATGCCCTGCTCGTGCACGTAGTGCAGCGCTTCGGCCAGGTCGGCGCCCATTATGGCCACATCGAGGCTCGGCAGCGGGCCGCTCTCGATGCGGGTGCGCAGGTCGGGGCCGTCGACGAATTCCATCACGATGAAGGTGCGCGAGGCGCCGTCGACGACTGCAGTACCGGCGTCGAACAGGGTGACCAGAGCAAAATGGTTCAGGCCTGCCAGCAAGGCGATTTCGCCGCTCTGGCGTTCGGGCTCGGAGGCACCTCCATCGGCTCGAAACAATTTGACGGCTACGGTTCGGCCGAGCGCGGTATCGGTCGCTCGATAAACGGATGCCATCCCGCCTGCGCCGACCAGGCTCTCGATTGAAAAACGGTCGGCCAGCAATCTGCCGACCGGGCCAAGTGTGGCGGGAACGGGCAGCTTCTGCGTGGGAACAGGTTCGTAAGACACGGGACCTCCTGATGCATCCGCGATCTAGCAAAGCACATGCACCCCTGTAACGGGTGGACGACGTTCACAGCCAGCCGCTTTGCAGCTTGATGCAGTTACTCTACGACAGTGGAAACCGTACTGCTATTCATACTGGGCGTCGCGATCGTCGTCGTCGGGCTCGCCGTGTCCATCGGCCTGCATGAGATCGGCCACCTCGTGCCCGCGAAGCTCTTCGGCGTCAAGGTCACCCAATACATGATCGGCTTCGGACCCACGATTTGGTCGCGCACCAAGGGCGAGACGGAATACGGCGTCAAAGCGCTGCCTCTGGGTGGCTATATCGCCATGATCGGCATGTTCCCGCCTTCCAAGAAGGGCGGAGCCCCCCGCAGCACCACCACCGGCTTCTTCGACCAGATGGTGCAGGAGGGCGCACCGGAGAAGAAAACCAGTGCCCTGTCCACCTTGGTCGACGATGCCCGCCAGGCCAGCGCGGAGACCATCGGCGAGGGTGAAGATCACCGCGCGTTCTACCAACTGCCGGTCTACAAACGCGTGATCATCATGCTCGGCGGGCCGACCATGAACCTGCTCATCGCGATCGTGATGTTCGCAATTTTGCTCATGGGATTCGGCAGCGCGCAGATCAGCACCAGCGTTGGCAGCGTGAGCGAGTGTGTGCTGCCCGCATCAAACGACCGACAGACCTGCGCGGCCACTGATGAAGCATCACCCGGCGCCGCTGCCGGTCTACTGCCCGGAGACCGACTGGTCAGTATCGGCGGCACCGCCATCGCGAGCTGGGAGCAGTCGACCGAGATCATCCGCTCGGCACCCGGTCGCACCCTCGCCGTCGTCGTGGAACGGGCCGGTGCCGACGTCGATCTCTCGCTCACCCCCAAACTCACCGAACGTTACGTTTACACCGCCGATAACAAAGTCAAAACGGATGCTTCCGGCGCTGCGATTACCGAGGAGGTCGGCTTCGTCGGAATCGGAGCGGCCAGCGAACTCGTACCGCAGCCGGCGACCGCCGTGCTCCCCGCAGTCGGCGACAACATCGCCGGAGTCGCGCACGTGATCCTCAACCTGCCCGACCGGCTCGTGGCCGTGGCCAATGCTGCGTTCGGCCCGGGGGAGCGCGACCTGAACGGACCGATCAGCGTAGTCGGTGTCGGCCGGGTGGCCGGCGAACTCGCGAGCCTGGACACGATCCCGGTCACGACCAAGGTCGCGAGCATGCTCGGCTTGCTCGGATCGCTGAATATCGCCCTGTTCGTCTTCAACCTTGTGCCGCTGCTGCCGCTCGACGGCGGCCACGTTGCCGGGGCGCTGTGGGAAGGTATCCGCCGATTCTTCGCGAAACTGTTCAAACGGCCAGATCCGGGGCCAGTCGACATGGCCAAGCTCATGCCGCTTACGCTGGCGGTCGTTGTTCTACTCGGCGGGATGAGCCTGTTGCTCATCTACGCCGACATCGTCAAGCCGATCAACTTCTTCGGTTAGCGCACTGCGCTACCCGATTCTCACCAGCGGGTATGGCTCCACCCTTGAACTGATCCTGTTGACCGCACGGCGGGACGATGATCTGGCTACGCTCGCGGCACGTCCAGGCCCCGCCGTTCCGACCCAGAAAAAACCTCCCGCGAGAAAAAGCTACCGCGACAACAGCAGCGCTTCGCCCTGGCCGCCGCCGCCGCACAGGGCCACGGCGGCCTTGCCGGTGCCGCGACGCGCCAGTTCAAGCGCGGCATGCAGGGCAATGCGCCCGCCGCTCGACCCGATGGGGTGACCGATCGCGATGCCACCGCCGTGAATGTTCACCTCGTCGGCGCTCACCCCGAGCACCTTCGACGACTGCGCCACGACCGAGGCGAAGGCCTCGTTGATTTCGATCACGTCGAGGTCCGCCACGGTCCAGCCCTGGCGGGCGAGTGCATGCGTGATCGCGTTGGCCGGCTGGGAGTGCAGGGAGTTGTCGGGGCCAGCGACTTGGCCGTTGGCCTCAATCACGGCCAGCCAGGGCAGACCGTGCTTCTCCGCCCAGGCGCGGCTGGTCACGACGATCGCGCTCGCGCCGTCGCTCAGTGGCGCCGCGTTGCCGGCGGTGATGCTTCCCGCCGGGTCGAATGCCGGGCGCAATCGGCCGAGCGTCTCGGTCGTGCTCTCGGCACGCACTCCTTCGTCGGTGCTGATCAGGAGCGGCTCGCCCTTACGCTGCGGCACGCTGATGGGCGTGATCTCGTCGTGAAAGACGTCATGGGCTGCGGCCGCGGCGGCCCGCTGGTGCGAGGCGGCGGCGATTTCGTCCTGCTCGAGCCGGGTTTGGCCGAGTTCAACGTTGGCGCGCTCCGTCGAGAGTCCCATCGAGAGTCCGTCGAACGCGTCGGTGAGCCCGTCGTGGGCGGCGTGATCGAGGGCCGATACGGTTCCGTAGGCCCAACCTTGGCGTGCGCCGGGCAGCAGGTGGGGAGCGCGCGACATGGATTCCTGGCCACCGGCCACGACGACATCCGCTTCGCCGAGCCGCACCAGCCGGGCGGCGTCGATCACGGCGGCCAGGCCGGACAGGCACACCTTGTTGAGCGTCATGGCCGGCACGTTCCAGGGGATGCCCGCAGCCACGCTGGACTGCCGCGCCGGATTCTGCCCGCAGCCGGCTTGTAGTACCTGTCCCATGAGCACGAAGTCGACCTGCTCCGGAGCTACTCCGGCCCGGGCGAGGGCCCCTTCAATGGCGGCGGCGCCGAGGTCAACGGCGGTGAGGGATGAGAGCTGCCCGTTCACGCGACCCTGCGGGGTGCGTGATCCGGCCAGGATTACGACGTCTGTTTCGGTCATGGAGACTCCTTCGTCTATGAGATGCTACATACCACCTTCCCAGCATATTGGGGTGAGCCCCAGATATCTTCAGAGAACTCTGGACTGTGCCATCTCAAAACCCTGGATTGTTGAAATCGGCCAACCCGCACGGCGGCAGTGCGCGCTGTGTACGGCGTGTGAACACGACGAGTCACGAGTACCGGCCGCTCCCAGCCCCGGTGTCGGCGGAGACCTGTTCTCTGTCCAGTGGCGTGCACAGCAGCAGGGCGAGGATGAGGGGGCGGCATTCAGCTTGGCGCAGACTGCGACAACTAAGCTAGGACCGTGGCTGCAATCAACTTGGGGATGCCCAAAGTACCTGAGGTACTCGCTCCCAGACGTAAATCCCGTCAGATCAAGGTCGGAAAGGTCCTGGTCGGTGGCAATGCTCAAGTGAGCGTGCAATCGATGACGACGACTCCGACGACAAACATCAATGCAACGCTCCAGCAGATCGCCGAACTCACGGCGACCGGCTGCGACATCGTGCGCGTGGCGGTTCCGACGCGCGATGATGCCGAGGCGCTGCCGATCATCGCGAAGAAGAGCCAGATTCCGGTGATCGCGGATATCCACTTCCAGCCGAACTATGTCTTCGCCGCGATCGACGCTGGCTGCGCTGCCGTGCGGGTCAACCCCGGCAACATCCGCAAGTTCGACGACCAGGTCGGCAAGATCGCTGCTGCCGCGAAGGCGGCGGGCGTGAGCCTGCGCATCGGAGTCAACGCCGGATCGCTCGAGCCGAGCCTCATGCAAAAATACGGCAAAGCTACCCCTGAGGCGCTCGTCGAGAGCGCCGTCTGGGAGGCGAGCCTCTTCGAGGAACACGACTTTCACGACTTCAAAATCTCGGTCAAGCACAACGACCCGGTGATCATGGTCAAGGCCTACCGTTTGCTCGCTGAACGAGGCGACTGGCCCTTGCACCTCGGCGTCACCGAGGCTGGCCCGAGCTTCCAGGGCACGATCAAGAGCGCAACAGCATTCGGCATCCTGCTCGGCGAGGGCATTGGCGACACTATCCGTGTGTCCCTGAGTGCCCCTCCGGTCGAGGAGATCAAGGTGGGCCTGCAGATTCTGCAGTCGCTCAACCTGCGCGAACGCAAGCTCGAGATCGTCTCCTGCCCGAGCTGCGGCCGGGCGCAGGTGGATGTTTACAAGCTCGCCAATGACGTCACCGATGGGCTCGAGGGCATGACTGTGCCGCTGCGTGTCGCGGTCATGGGTTGCGTCGTCAATGGACCGGGGGAGGCCCGCGAGGCCGATCTTGGCGTCGCCAGCGGCAACGGCAGGGGCCAGATCTTCGTGCGCGGTGAGGTCATCAAGACCGTACCCGAGTCCGAGATCGTAGCCACGCTCATCGAAGAGGCCAACCGTCTCGCCGCAGAGATGCCCGCCGCCGAGCTCGGCAGCCCCACGGTGTCTGTCGGCGCGAAGTAGCAGGTCTAATCTCGAGGCGAGCGTATTCGACGGTAATGCCACGAAGACGTCTAGCGGAGGAGAGCGAACGTACGCAGCGAACGGACAGAGCGGATGGCGGCGCCCGCGTAAGGTAGACGGGTGCCTACACGTCTCTCCAACTACTTCCTCCGTACTCTCCGCGAAGACCCCTCCGACGCCGAGGTGACCAGCCACCGCCTGCTCGTGCGGGCCGGGTATATCCGTCGTCAGGCCCCGGGTATTTTTGCCTGGCTGCCGCTCGGACTGCGGGTGAAGGCCAAAGTGGAGCGCATCATCCGCGAGGAGATGACCGCCGCTGGCGCGCACGAGGTGCACTTTCCGGCCCTGCTGCCGCGCGAGCCGTACGAGGTGACCGGCCGCTGGGACGAATACGGCGAGGGGATTTTTCGCCTGAAAGACCGCAAGGGCTCGGACATGCTGCTCGCGCCGACCCACGAAGAGGTCTTCGCGCTGCTGGTGAAAGACCTGTATGGCAGCTATAAAGACCTGCCGCTGGCCATTTACCAGATTCAGGACAAGTACCGCGATGAGGCCCGCTCGCGGGGCGGACTGCTGCGCGGCCGCGAGTTCACCATGAAAGACGCCTATTCGTTTGACTACACCGACGCCGGACTCGACGTCAGCTACCAGCTGCAGCGCGATGCCTATGAGCGCATCTTCACCCGTTTCGGCCTTGATTACGAGATCGTGCAAGCGGATGCCGGCGCGATGGGTGGCTCCAAGAGCGAAGAGTTTCTGCACCCCACCCCCGTCGGCGAAGACACCTTCGTGCGCAGCGCCAGCGGTTACGCGGCCAACATCGAGGCGTTTCGTACCCTCGTGCCGGCCGACAAGGATTTCACCGCGCTGCCCGCCGCGCAGGTCTTCGACACCCCGAACACCCCGACTATCCAGACGCTGGTCGACAAGGCCAACGCCGAACATCCCCGTCTTGATGGTCGGGAGTGGACGGCAGCCGACACGCTCAAGAACGTCGTGCTCGCGCTGACCAGCCTGGACGGCACCCGTGAACTGATCGCGATCGGCGTTCCCGGCGACCGCGAGGTCGACCTCAAACGTGTCGAGGTGGCGTTCGCGCCGGCCGAGGTTGAGGCCGCCAACGAGGGCGACTTCGCTAAGAACCCCGGCCTGGTCAAGGGTTACATCGGCCCGTGGGGTGCGCAGGGCGTCGTGCTCGGCACGGCGTCGACCACCGGCATCCGTTTTCTGGTCGACCCGCGCGTGGTCTCTGGCACCGAGTGGATCACCGGCGCCAACGAAGCAGGCCGCCACGTGTTCGGTCTTGTCGCCGGCCGCGACTTCGCCATCGACGATGTGGTCGAAGCCTCCGATGTGCGCGCCGGCGACCCGGCCCCCGACGGCTCCGGCCCGGTCGAACTCATTCGCGGTATGGAAATCGGGCACGTGTTCCAGCTCGGCCGCAAGTACGCCGAGGTACTCGGCCTCAAGGTTCTCGACGAGAACGGCAAGCTGGTCACGGTCACGATGGGTTCATACGGCATCGGCGTCACCCGCATCCTCGCGGTCATCGCCGAACTCAACAACGACGCAAAGGGCCTGATCTGGCCCGAATCGGTCACCCCGTTCGACGTACACGTGATCGCCACCGGCCGGGACGAGATTGTCTTCGACACCGCGGAGGCCGTCGTCGCTGCGATCGAGGCCACCGGCCGCGACGTGCTCTACGACGACCGCCGTAAGGTCTCACCCGGCGTCAAATTCGGTGACGCCGAACTCATCGGCGTGCCGTGGATCGTCATCGTCGGCCGCGGCGCAGCTGACGGCATCGTCGAACTGTGGAACCGCCGTACCGGCGACCGCGAGCAGGTCGACGTCGCCGACGTCGCACTGCACTTCGCCCAGCACTTCGCCTGATCGACCGCATCGCGAGCGGATGCTGCCGGCTGGCTGAGCCGGCAGCATCCGCTCTGTAGCGAACCCGCCCAACCGGCCGGGCGCGGGGGGAGTGGGTGACGGGACGCCGCAGATTCGGGTACCGTTGTCTTCAGCCCGCTGCGCGGTTTCGCGGCGGCAAGATCTGAATAGAGGAGGCCGGCCATGGACATCGACCTCAGTGTTTTGCGGCTACTGGAGCGCGAAAAAGAGATTCCCTTTGAGGAACTCGTGCACATCATTGAACAGGCGATTCTGATTGCCTATGGCAAGCACATCCAGCAAGATGTGACGAAGCTTGAAGCTTCGAAGATTGCTGATGCCAATCACTCCGGTCAGGAAGTGCCCGAAGCGCGCGTCGTTCTCGACCGCAAGACCGGGCACGTCGACATCTACGTTCCCGAGCACGATGACGAGGGCAACGTCGTCGGCGAAGCCGTCGACAACCCGACCGATTTCGGGCGTATCGCAGCCTTCGCCGCCAAGCAGGTCATCAACCAGCGTCTGCGCGACCTGGCGGACGACGCTGTGCTCGGTGAATTCAAGGGTCGCGAGGGTGACATCATCGCCGGAATCATTCAGCAGGGACCGAACCCCCGCATGATTCACGTCGATCTCGGCACGATCGAAGCGATCATGCCCCCCGAGGAGCAGGTTCCTACCGAGAGCTACGTGCACGGCGCGCGCATTCGCGTGTTCGTCACGGCCGTCGGTCGCGGACTCAAGGGCCCGCAGATCACCGTGTCGCGCACCCATCCCTCGCTCGTGCGCAAACTGTTCGCTCTCGAGGTGCCCGAGATCGCGAGCGGAGTCGTCGAGATCGTCTCGCTCGCTCGTGAAGCTGGACATCGCACCAAGATCGCCGTGCGCGCCACGGAGCCTGGCGTCAACGCCAAGGGTGCCTGCATCGGTGAGCTCGGCCAGCGTGTGCGCGCCGTGACCGTTGAGCTCAACAACGAGAAGATCGACATCGTCGACTTCTCGCCCGACCTCGCGACCTTCGTCGCGAGTGCCCTGTCGCCGGCCAAGGTGACCAGTGCCTACTTGATCGACGAGTCGATCAAGGCTGTGCGTGCCCTCGTGCCCGACTACCAGCTGTCCCTTGCGATCGGCAAGGAAGGCCAGAATGCCCGCCTCGCGGCCAAGTTGACCGGTGCGAAAATCGACATCCAGCCGGACAGCATTCTGGAGGATGCCGAATAGGGGGTACGATGGAACCCGTTAGAACGTGTATTGGCTGCCGTTCGCGCGCCCCTCGATCCTCACTTTTGCGGATCGTTGCTGGGAAATCAGAAATTGTGGTGGATGAAACCGCCACAATCCCCGGTAGAGGTGCGTGGCTGCATGCCCGCCACTCGTGCTTTCAGGATGCCGTAAGGCGACACGCTTTCGGGCGTGCCTTTCGCGTGACCAGGTCACTGGACGCGAAACAACTAGAGAACAGGCTGAATTGGCTTATGGATAACTAATGAGCGGCTCGAAATGAGACCCGTCCGTTACTAACGGCCTGCCCCTTTCCGGGTGCAGGCCCGGAACAGGAGAATTGTGGCTGCGAAACCACGCGTACACGAGATCGCTACCGAGCTCGGAGTAGACAGCAAGGTAGCCCTTGCTAAATTGAAAGAAATGGGCGAGTTCGTCAAGGGACCGTCTTCCAGTGTTGAGCCGCCGGTGGCACGTCGCCTTCGCGCCGCTCTCGAGTCGGAAAGCGCCGCTGCTAAGGCTGCAACACCCGTGCAGGCCGCTGGCGCCGTTGTTGGCAATGTCACTACGGCAACGCCTGCTCGACCGAGCCACGGCGCCAAGCCGGGTGCTCGTCCCGGCCCCAAGCCCGTTGCTGAGCCGGTATCCCCGGTCGTTGTCGAGTCTGTCCCGGCAGCGGATGCCGCACCCCTTCCGGTCGCGCCGCTGACCGTGGCCGAGCGCCAGGCGCAGGCCGCCCAGAAAGCTGAAGCTGCCCAGAAAGTTGCTGCCGCTGACCAGGCCGCCGCCGCTGACGCTGCCGACAAGCCCAGCACCGAGACCTCCAAAGCGAAAACTACGGAAGGATCGGCTACGCCGGTCAAGCCCGGCATGCCTCGCCCCGGAGCAGCACGTCCGGGTAACAACCCGTTCGCCAGCAACCAGGGCATGGGCCAGCGTCCAACCCAGCCGCCGCGTCCGGGTAACAACCCGTTCGCGAGTGCGCAGGGCATGGGCCAGCGTCCCGCGACACCAACCCCAAGCAACATTCCGCGCCCGCCGGCACCGCGCCCCGGCGCTCCGCGCCCCGGCGGACCCGGTCAGGCCGCTCGCCCGACCGGCTTCGGCCAGCGGCCCGGCGCTTTCCAGCGTCCTGGTGGCGCCCCGGGCGGAGCCGGCGCGGCACGCCCCGGATTCACTCGTCCCGGTGCTCCTGCCGGAGCCCCCGGCTTCGGCCCGCCTCGTCCTGCCGGCGGTGGCGGTGGAGCCGGTCGCGGTCGCGGCCCCGGCGGTGGCACTGCTGGTGCCTTCGGCCGCGGTGGTGGCAAGAACAAGGCGCGCAAGTCCAAGCGCACGAAAAGAGCAGAGTTCGAACTGCGCGAGGCCCCGTCGCTGGGTGGAGTATCCGTACCCCGCGGCGACGGTGGAACTGTTGTTCGTCTTCGTCGCGGAGCATCCATCACGGACTTCGCCGACAAGATCGACGCGAGCCCCGGAAACCTCGTTACCGTACTGTTCCACCTCGGTGAAATGGCCACGGCAACAGAGTCCCTCGACGAGGCGACGTTCGATGTGCTGGGCAGCGAGCTCGGTTACAAGATTCAGATGGTCTCTCCCGATGACGAAGACCGTGAGCTGCTGCTCGCGTTCGACATCGACATCGACCAGGAACTCGAAGATGAAACCGACGAAGACCTCGAGATTCGTCCTCCCGTCGTCACCGTCATGGGTCACGTCGATCACGGTAAGACCGCGCTTCTGGACGCGATCCGTAACGCCAAGGTCGCTGAGGGTGAAGCCGGTGGCATCACGCAGCACATTGGTGCGTACCAGATCATCACCGAGCACGAGGGTATCGACCGTGCGCTGACCTTCATTGACACACCAGGCCACGAGGCGTTCACCGCCATGCGTGCCCGTGGCGCGCAGGTCACCGACATCGCCATTCTCGTGGTCGCTGCCGATGACGGCATCATGCCCCAGACCATTGAGGCGCTCAACCACGCCCAGGCCGCCAACGTTCCGATCGTGGTGGCTGTGAACAAGATCGACAAGCCCGGCGCGAACCCGCAGAAGGTGCGTCAGCAGCTCACCGAATTCGGCCTCGTCGCGGAAGAGTACGGCGGAGACGTCATGTTCGTCGACGTGTCGGCCAAGAACAAGACCGGTATCCAGGAAATTCTTGATGCTGTGCTCCTGGTCGCCGATGCCGGACTCGACATGCGCTCCAACCCGAACAAGGATGCCCGTGGTGTCGCCATCGAGGCTCGCCTCGACAAGGGCCGCGGCGCGGTGGCAACCGTGCTCATCCAGTCCGGAACGCTGCACGTGGGAGACTCCATCGTCGCCGGAACGGCTTACGGCCGCGTTCGTGCAATGGCCGACGAAAACGGTGTCGCCGTTCTCGCCGCCACGCCGTCCCGCGCGGTCCAGGTGCAGGGTCTCTCGAGCGTCCCGCGCGCCGGCGACACCTTCCTTGTCATCGAGGAAGACCGCACCGCCCGTCAGATCGCCGAGAAGCGTGAAGCCGCCGAGCGCAACGCCCTGCTGGCCAAGGCCCGCAAGCGCATCAGCCTCGAAGACTTCACCCGTGCCCTCGAAGAGGGCAAGGTCGAGTCGCTCAACCTCATCATCAAGGGTGACGTTTCCGGTGCCGTTGAGGCCCTGGAAGAGTCGCTGCTCAAGATCGAGGTCGACGATTCGGTTCAACTGCGCATCATCCACCGTGGTGTCGGTGCGGTCACGGAGAGCGACGTCAACCTCGCCACCGTCGACAACGCCATCATCATCGGGTTCAACGTTCGCCCCGACACGAAGGCCCGCGAGCGTGCCGCTCGCGAAGGCGTCGACGTACGGTTCTACTCCGTCATCTACTCCGCCCTCGAGGACATCGAGAATTCCCTCAAGGGAATGCTCAAGCCCGAGTACGAAGAGATCCAGAGTGGTATCGCCGAAATTCGCGAGGTCTTCAGCTCGTCGAAGTTCGGAAACGTCGCCGGTGTCATCGTGCGCTCCGGTACCATCACCCGAAATGCCAAGGCTCGCGTTATTCGCGAGGGCATCGTGGTGGGGGACAACCTGGGCATCGAGTCGCTGCGTCGCTTCAAGGACGATGTCACCGAGGTCCGCACGGACTTCGAGTGTGGTATCGGACTGGGCAAGTTCAACGACATCCGAATTGGCGATGAGATCGAGACCATCGAAATGAAGGAGAAGCCGCGCGTCTAGCGTTGGTTTTGGGGGTCGGACTTGGTATCTGAGTCCGACCCCTTTGGGGTCGAGTCTTCGTAATTTCCTACTCAAAGGAAAGAGCGGGACCCGTACCCCGATTCCCATTTAGTGGGAAATTTTGCTTGCACCCTCAATTGCTAGGCGGATGTCCGTCATCCTGCGGCGGAGAAAAAAGTTAAGGACGACCGGGCGCATCGGCGCCCGCTAATAAGGAGTGAATCATGGCAGATCCGGAACGCGCCAGAAAGATGGCGGACCGCATTAAGGTCATCATCGCCAAGCGGCTGGAACGTGGCCTGCGCGATCCGAGGCTCGGGTTCGTGACTATCACCGACGTGAAAGTCACCGGGGATCTCCAACACGCCTCGGTGTTCTACACCGTGTACGGTTCGATCGAGGAGCGCACCGATAGCGCAGCCGCCCTGAAGGCCGCAACCGGCCTCATGCGCAGCGAAGTCGGCAAGAACATCACCGCCAGGCTCACGCCGTCTATCGAATTCATCGCTGATGGCATTCCCGAGAACGCGGCTTTGATCGACGACCTGTTGCGCGAAGCGCATGACCGCGATACCGCGACCGAAGACGGCAAGGGCACGGCTACGTACGCCGGCGAAGCCGATCCGTACAAGAAGCCGCGCGAATACGACCTCGAAGAAGACGACGACGAGCCTGGCGCCGAGAGCGCCGCGAAGCACTAGCGCCCTTCACGCCACCTCACCACTTCACTCCGGACGGGGCCCGGGCCCCGTCCCCGGGCCCAGGTTATAAACTGGGCCCGCGTTCCGGGCCCGGGCCCCGTCCGACTGAGGCGCCGCTGCACACTGCGGCCGGCTAGCGGATGCCGGGGGACCGCTCGTAGCGGGTGAAACGGTAGGGGAGCGCCGTACTGGAGCTGAGCCATCCGTTCGCGGGATCTGTCTTGACCAGGCTCCAGGCGGCGTCGAGGCTAGGCGCGAGAGTGTCACCGGCGATCGAGGCGTCGATCTCAGTCACCTCGAGGGTGTCGGCCTGGGGCAGGGCCAGCCGAAAGATTTCGGCACCACCGATCACCCAGACCGGCCCCTCGGTGTGGGCGAGGGCGTCGTCAAAACTGTGCGCAATGGATGCTCCCGCCGCGTCCCAGCCCCGCTGCCGGGTGATCACGACGTTCTGCCGGCCCGGCAGGGGACGAAAACGCTCCGGGAGCGAATCCCAGGTGCGTCGTCCCATAATGACGGCGCCTCCCCGGGTTACGGTACGAAAATGGGCGAGGTCTTCGGGAAGGTACCAGGGCAGAGCTCCGTCAGCCCCGATGACGCCACCCACCGTCTGCGCCCAGATCAGGCCCAGTTTCATACCGCGACCGCGCCCTTGATAGCGGGATGATGCTGGTAATTCTCGAGGACGAGGTCGTCGAACTCGTAGTCGAACAAGCTGGCGCGACCCGGCTTGATGCGCAGCCGGGGGGAGGGAAACGGCGTGCGGGAAAGCTGTTCGTTGACCTGGTCGACGTGATTGTCGTAGATGTGGCAGTCCCCACCGGTCCAGACGAACTCGCCGAGCTCGAGGCCGGCCTGTTCGGCAACGAGTTGGGTGAGCAGGGCGTAGCTGGCGATATTGAACGGTACCCCGAGAAAAAGGTCGGCGCTGCGCTGGTACAGCTGGCAGGAAAGCTTGCCGTCGGCGACGTAGAACTGGAACAGGGCGTGGCAGGGAGCGAGCGCCATTTTCGAGAGGTCGGCTACATTCCAACTCGAGACGATCATGCGCCGCGAGTCCGGATCGGTGCGCAGGGTATTGAGTACGTCGCTGATCTGGTCGATGGTCGCTCCGTCGGGGGCGGGCCAAGAGCGCCACTGCACCCCGTAGACCGGGCCGAGTTCGCCGTTTTCGTCGGCCCATTCGTTCCAGATGCGCACGCCCTTTTCCTGCAGCCAGGTGACGTTGGAGTCGCCGCGCAGAAACCAGAGAAGTTCGTAGGCAATCGACGCGAAATGCACTCGTTTGGTGGTCACGAGCGGAAAACCGTCGGCCAGGTCGAAGCGCAGCTGGCGGCCGAACACGCTGCGGGTTCCGGTTCCGGTGCGGTCGGACTTTCGAGCGCCGTTCTGGAGGGTGTCGCGAAGAAGCGCTGAATACTGGGCATCGGCAGCAAAAGAAGTGGGTACGGTCACCGCTCAATCGTACGCGGCGAAGCCGGGATGACTAGTCCGGCAGGGTGTAGCCGTCGCGCACCGGTATAGCCAGACCGTCGGCCACGAGACTGGCCAGCGCGCGCTGCAGCTGGGCCGGATCCGGCCACAGTGTGTTGATCTCGGCATCCGTCACCGACCGGTGAGTGGAGCGCAGTTCGGCCATGATCAGGCCGCGCACCTGCCGGTCGCTGCCAGCGAACTTCTTCTGCACCGTTTTGTGGGCACCGGTGTACTCCGGGTAGTCGGCGGCTCGCCAGGCACATGCATTCCGAATTGGACATACGTCGCAGTGGGGGCTGCGGCTGGTGCAGACCACCGCGCCGAGTTCCATGATTGCGGCGTTGAACAGCGCCGCTTCCTGCACGCTCTGCGGCAGTAACAGGTTCATCGCATCAAGGTCGCGGCCACGATTGGGCGGCGAAGGCTCGCCCGCTCCGGCGATTGCACGGGCGATCACCCGTCGTGTGTTCGTGTCGACCACCGGATGCCGATGGCCATATGCAAACGCGGCCACCGCGCGCGCGGTGTAATCCCCGATGCCGGTCAGGGCCAGCAGTTCGTCAATGTCGGAGGGCACAATACCCCCGTGCAGTTCCGTGATCTGCACCGCTGCGGCATGCAACCAGAGCGCGCGCCTCGGATAGCCGAGGCTGGACCAGGCGCGCACCGCCTCGCTCGGCGGCACCGCGGCCAGTGCAGCCGGCGTGGGCCAGCGCGCCAGCCACTCCTCGAGCCGCGGAATGACTCGGTTCACCGGAGTCTGCTGCAACATGAACTCACTCACCAGAATGCCCCAGGCCCCGAAGCCGTCGCGCCGCCATGGCAAGTCGCGGGCGTTCGCGACGAACCACGCATTGAGCGCGGTGCTGACGCCGTCTGTGGCGGGAATCAAAGGTGTGACGTTCATCCGTTCTAACCTAGGCTCGATTCATGAAGCTGGTTTCCACACCGCGCACAGAATTCCTGCGCACCCTCGCCGCCGAGATCCTGCACAACTACGGCCGCGGCCGCACCATCATTGCCATCGACGGACCGGATGCCGGTGGTCGCACCGCCTTCGGCGATGACCTGGCCGCGGTGTTCCGGGAAGATGAACTGCACGTATTCCGGGCCAGCCTGCGCTACTTCCAGCATTCCCGTGCCGAACAGCAGCGATTAGCGCCCGATACACCGGACCATCGCTACCGAGTCGGCTACGACTACTCAGCGCTTCGCCGAGTACTCGTCGAGCCCTTTCGCATGGGTGGCAGCACCGGCTTCGTCACCGAAGAGTTCGACCCCGATCGGGACACCTGGATTCAACCGACCTGGCAGACCGCTCCCGCCGACGCCATCCTGATCATCGACGGTGACTACATCAACCGGCCCGAACTACACGGACTCTGGCTGTACAGCGTGCTGCTGGAAGGCGCAGCGGTAAACGCTTCTGACCTGCGGTACCACGCCGAAGTGCATCCGCGGGACGTCGTGTCGGCTGTGGTCGACACGACCGACCCGGAGGCTCCGCGGCGTGTGCTGACGGATCGCTGCTGACCGGTTGCGGCTGAGCGCTTACCAGTGCCGGGACCGAACCTCGGCCGGGGTCAAAAACCGACCGCTGCGCTCGACCTCGTGCACGAGTTTGGTCAGCAGCGCGTTCACCGGCGCGGCCACGCCCGCTTCGGCTGCGGCCTGCACCACCGCTCCGTTCAGAAAATCGATCTCGGTGCGTCGGCCGCGCGCGAGGCTCTGCAGGGTCGAACCCTGGTTTGCCACCTTGCCCATACGTGCGCGCATCGACAGCGGCAACACTTGGCCGGCCCAAAGCGGCGCAACCGCAAAGGCACGCAGCCGCCGGTGCGACAGCCCCTGCAGCGTGTGAAACCGAACCCCGCTGGCGAGGCCTACCCGCACGGTTTCGCGCATGCTCCGGGTCATCAACCGGCGAAGGTCCGCCTGCCCGATCACCTCCTGCACGCTGAGCCCGGTGATGGCAGGCAGGGCGTTGAGCATATTGACGACGAGCTTGGTCCACTGGGCGCCGACGAAGTTATCGAGGGCGAGGGTGGGTACAGCGGCGTCAAGAACCGCCTGCCAGCGCCGGGTCGCCGCATCGACCGGGCCGTCGCCTCGTCCGAGATAGCTCGGCGCCGCCGTCGTCACCCGAACCCGGCCCGGCCCTTCATAGTGGGCAGCAATGATCGTGATCAGCCCGAAACATTCTGACCGCGGCAGCAGCCTTTCGGCGGTGCTGACCCCGTCCAGTCCGTTCTGTACGACGAGCACCGGGGTTCCGTCCAGCGCTGCGGCATTCTCGGCAATCGCCGCCGCAGCATCCTGCGCCTTGGTGCAGATCAGCGCCAGGTCACACGGTTCGACCAATCGTTCAACGGCCAGCGGTCGGGCGAACCGATCACCGTAGCCGCCCGTCACATGGATACCGTCGGCCAGCACCGCTGGCAGCGAGGCTCCGCGCATGGTCACCACCAGATCGTGCCCTTGCTCAGCGAGCAGGCAGGCGAATGTGCTGCCCAGGGCACCAGCACCGATCACCGCGATTCTCACGGCTCACATACTACGGGCCGGGGCTGGCAGCCGATTCGCACCATGCCCCCAGTCCGACGCTGATAACCTCCACTAGTGACCAGCGGCCTTTTACTCATTGACAAGGCGCAGGGCTGGACCAGCCATGACGCTGTCGCCAGGACCCGGCGTCTCGCCAGCACACGCAAGGTCGGCCACGCCGGCACTCTCGACCCCATGGCCACCGGGCTGCTGGTACTCGGCGTCGACAGTTCGACCCGGCTGCTCACCTATGTCGTCGGCCTCGACAAGGAATACCTCGCGACCATCCGCCTCGGCCAGTCCACCACAACGGATGATGCAGAGGGCGACGAACTTTCCCGCGCGACCGCCGAGCAGGTCGCCGCTATCAGTGCGGCGGCCGTCGCGGCCGGAATCGCGGACCTCACCGGTGAGATCAGTCAGCAGCCGAGCGCGGTCAGCGCCATCAAGGTCGACGGCAAACGCGCCTATGCCCGAGTGCGCGCGGGCGAAGACGTGCAATTACCGTCTCGGCCGGTGACCGTGAGCGAGTTCGAACTGCGTTCCAGCACGCACGGAGATGGTTTTCTCGACCTCGAGGTTCGCGTCGTGTGCGCCTCTGGCACCTACATTCGCGCCCTGGCACGTGACCTGGGCACCGCGCTCGGCGTCGGCGGACACCTCACCGCGCTCCGCCGCACCCGCATCGGCCCGTTCCGAATCGAAAACGCCGCCACCCTCGAGCGGATCGATGTCGTCGCGCAGCTCATTTCGCCAGCGGATGCCGCCACCCGTCTGCTCCCACGCCTCGACCTGTCGACAGAAGAGGCCATCGACCTCGGCCACGGCAAGCGCATCACCATCGAGAGAGACCCCACCCGCACCGGACCGGTCGCCGCGATCGCTCCCGACGGCCGACTGGTCGGACTGATCGAATACCGTGGTGACCAGGCCAAGGTGCTGCTGAACTTCGCGCCGGATAAACCCGGCACATCAGACGCCAGCGAATCGACACCGACCCCATGATCGAATGGTTCACGTGGCTGCAACTGGCCATCGCCGTGCCCGGCGGACTGCTCTGCGTCGTCCTCGGCCTCGCCGGGCGCAAACCCACCGACCTCACCATGGGCGCGACCGCACTCGTCGAGTTGTTGTTGATCGTGCAGCTCGCGGCCGCAATCGCGGCGCCGCTGGCCGGCAACGATGCCACCGGCAACCTGCTCGAGTTCTACACCTACCTGGTCAGCGCCATGCTACTGCCGGTCGTGGCCGGATTCTGGGCGTTGGTGGAACGTAGCCGCTGGAGCACGGTCATTCTCGGGGTGACATGTCTGTCGGTCGCCGTCATGGTCTACCGCATGAACCAGATCTGGAACGTGCAGGGCAGCTGACGCGGTTTCAGGTTCGCTGCGGATGCTGCAATAATTGTCGAACCAGATGAATGCCGAGCAATGACACTATCCGACACCGAAGAGCCCTCCCCCTCCCACCGGGTGAGCGGCATTGGGCGACTCCTCATTGCTGTCTACGGGGTGTTGGCCCTCGCCGCCACGGGGCGTTCATTCGTGCAGATAGCCTCCGAGTTTGAAGACGCCCCGCTCGCATACTCGCTGTCGGCCCTCGCCGCTGTCGTCTACGTCGCCGCAACGGTTGCACTGATCAAGCGCAGCCGCCGCTGGTATCGCATCGCCTGGATCACCATCAGCTTCGAACTGCTCGGCGTGCTCGTCGTCGGAACGTTGAGCCTGGTCGACCCCGCGCTGTTCCAACATAAAACAGTGTGGTCGGTCTTCGGTCAGGGCTACGGTTTTGTTCCCCTCGTGCTGCCACTTCTGGGCATGTGGTGGCTCAGACGCCACCCGGTGTCGGTGGCCGCCGACCCGGCAGTCACCGAGAGTCGCGCATGAAAACCCTGTACGGTATCGATTCGGTACCGAACGACTGGCCCGCCTCGGCCGTCAGTATCGGAAAGTTCGACGGCGTGCACGCCGGGCACCGGGCCGTGATCGCTGAGCTCAAGGCTATCGCCGACCGGGAACAACTCGCGACTGTCGTGGTCACCTTTGACCGGCATCCGCTCGCCCTGCTCTCTCCAGCCACCTGCCCGAGCGCGCTGGTCAGCGCCCAGCAGAAACTCGACTTGATCGCCGAGACCGGGGTCGATGCGACGTTGCTGCTCGAGTTCAACCATGCTCTCTCCCGCCTTCCCCCGCGTGAATTCATCGAACGCATTCTGGTCACCGCGCTGCACGCCCGGGTTGTGCTGGTCGGTCGTGACTTTCGCTTCGGTACGGGCGGTGCTGGCGATATCGCCATGCTCCGTGACCTCGGCACCGAGTTCGGCTACGAGGTGGCTCTGATCGACGATGTGAAGCCCGACGGGCAACGCCGAGTGTCATCGACCTGGATCCGCGAGCTGCTCGGCAGCGGCGCGGTGACCGAAGCCGGCCGGTTGCTCGGCCACCTGCCATCCGTGCGCGGAGTCGTCGTGCACGGTGCCGCGCGCGGCCGCGAGCTGGGCTTTCCCACCGCCAACCTGTCGGCCGACTCCGACGGCCTGATCCCTGCCGATGGCGTCTATGCCGGGTGGCTGACGGATGCCGGATCGCGCTACCCGGCAGCAATTTCGGTCGGTAATAATCCCACCTTCGACGGAGTGGCCCAGAAGCAGGTCGAAGCGTACGTGCTGGACGAGGTCGATCTAGACCTCTATGACCACGTCGTGGAGGTATCGTTCGTGGAGCGGATTCGCGGCATGGTCGCGTACTCGGGCATCGATCCGCTGATCGCGCAGATCCGCGATGACGTTGTGCGGGTTCGGGTAATTCTGGGCCGCGAAAGCCTGAGTTAATCGCCACCGCAGGCGGCACCGGTTTCGGGGGTCAACCCATCGAGGCCGGTTTGCCCGGGTACGCTGGGCAGACCAATATTTTCCTGGGGGTTCCATGCGGCAACAAGCACGAGCGATAGAAACGCGGGCGGCGATAATACGTGGCGCCGCGGAAGCCTTCGAGCAGCGCGGGTACGGGAGCACGTCGCTCGCGCAGGTGAGTGCTGCCGCAGGCGTGACCAAGGGAGCACTGTACTTTCACTTCGATTCCAAGGAAGCCCTTGCGGTCGCCATAATCACGGCTCAGCACGAGAAATCGGTCGATGCCGGTCGTCAGCTGCTCGAGAACAACGTGCCCGGCCTGCGTGCGCTCGTTTCCATGTCCTACGAGCTGGCTCGCCAACTGCGCGATGACCAGGTCGTCAGCGCCGGTGTGCGCCTGACCATCGAGGCCGTGAACTTCTCGACGCCGGTGTCCGCGCCCTACCGGGACTGGATGGTCGCCTGCGAGGAATTTTTGCGTCGGGGGATCGCCGACGGAGATGTAGCGTCAACGATCGATGTGCCGGCCGCGGCACGGTTTTGCACCGCCGGTTTCACGGGGGTGCAGGTTGTCTCGGACGTGCTGACCCGGCGTGGGGACATCGACCAGCGACTAACCGAGATGTGGGCGTTGATATTGCCCGGACTCGTTGCCCCCGGGCGCTGGGACGACCTGAAGAATCTGGCTGCCGACGTGCAGCGGCAGCGCGCCGCGGATCGGCCGTAGACTAACTAAGTGAAAACCGCCGTGTCCCGCCGACTGTGGCCCGGACGCAGCCTCGCTCTCCTGGGCATCATCCTGGTCGCGGCAAACCTGCGCACCGCCGTCGCCGCCCTCTCGCCGATCGTGGCCGAAATCAACGTCGACATTCCCCTCGGCGCGGTGTCGCTCGGGGTGCTCGGCATGCTCCCGCCGGTGTGCTTCGCCCTGTTCGGCATCTTCACCCCCATGATCACCCGCCGCCACGGCCTCGAAATACCACTCGTACTCGCCCTCGTGGCGATTCTGCTCGGTCATGTCACCCGCGGCCTGTCCGGCTCTATCACCATGCTCATCATCGGCAGCGTCATCGCTTTCGCCGGGCTCGGCATCGGAAACGTGCTGCTGCCCCCGCTGGTCAAGAAGTACTTTCCCGACCGGGTTGGGCTCATGACGAGCCTCTATGTCACCGTGGTATCACTGAGCACCCTGATGCCGCCACTGATTGCAGTCCCGGTAGCGGATACCGCCGGCTGGCGCATCTCGCTCGGCATGTGGATGCTCCTCGCCCTGCTCGCCCTGGTGCCCTGGATCACCATGTTGGTGCGGCATCGTGCACGAACGCCGGACACGATCATCGAGGAGGCCGACGCCACCATTCTCGGGCGCCTCTGGAAGTCGTCGATTGCCTGGGCCCTCGCGGGCGTGTTCGCGGTCTCGTCGCTCAATGCCTACGCCATGTTCGCCTGGCTGCCGCAGCTACTCGTCGACACCGCCGGCGTGAGTCCCGCCCAGGCCGGAACTCTTCTGGCGCTCTATGCCAGCATGGGCATTCCGTGCGCACTGATCATTCCGGTCCTCACCGCCCGCATGACGAACGTCGGGCCGCTCGTCTACGTCGGTGTGTTCGCGTTCGTCGCCGGTGACCTCGGGCTGTTATTCGCACCGGAAACCCTGACCTGGCTCTGGGTCAGTCTCGCCGGGCTCGGACCATTATTCTTTCCCCTCGCACTCGTCCTGATCAACCTGCGCACCCGCACTCACGCCGGCGCAGTGGCTCTCAGCAGCTTCGTGCAGAGCATCGGCTACACCCTGGGAGCGCTCGGGCCGCTGGTCTTCGGTCTGCTGCATGAACTCAGCGGCGGGTGGACCTGGCCGCTCATCTTCTTGTTGATGGCCGCGCTGGCCATCGTCATCGCTGGCGCGGTGATCGGGCGTCCGCACATGCTGGAGGACGACTTGACGCTCACTCGCTGATTGCCATCACGGCACGAGATGGGCACGTTGGATCAACGCCGCGGCGCCGATCAGCGGGCCATCGCCGGACAGCGCCGACGGTACCACTCGCACGCGGGTCGCGTAGGCGAACTGCACCCGCCGGGCGATCGTTTCCCGTGCGAAATCGAGCAGGTCGGGAGTGACGTTGGCGAAGCCGCCACCGATAGTGACCACGTCGAGATCGAGCAGCGTCGCTGCGGACGCAATGGCGTGACCGAGTGCCCGGCCGCTGCGCGTTACGGCGGCGATCGCAATCGGATCGGCGGTCGAGTAGGCCGCCGCGAGATCTTCTCCCGACTCGCCGTTGAATCCCTGCGTCCGTGCCCAGGCGACGGTCTTCGGCCCCGAGGCGATCGCCTCGATGCAGCCGATTCCACCGCAGGCGCAGGGATCGTCAAAGCCGCCGACTTCGATGTGGCCGATGTGGCCGGCATTCCCGGTTGGTCCAGACACGGTGACGCCACCGAGAATCAGGCCGCCACCGATGCCGGTCGAAACGATCATGCCCATCAGGTTGTCGACGCCCTTTCCCGCTCCCACCCAGTGTTCGGCAAGTGTGATGCAGAGCCCGTCCATGCGCAGGCGCACCGGCAGGTCGGGAACGAGGGCGGCGACTCGATCTTTCAGGGGATACTCGCGCCAGACCGGCAGGTTCAACGGTGACACCGCCCCCTGCTGCAGATGGATCGGCCCGGCACAGCCGATGCCAACTCCAACCAGGGCCGCACCGGTGGGCAGGCTCAATCGGGTCTGAGTTACTGCATTCGTGACAGCGACGGCGAGTTGTTCGCTCGAAGCGCTCGACCCGGTCGCTGCGCGGTGCCGGCTGGATGTGAGCACCCGGCCGTGGTCGTCGACGAGGGCGGATTCAACCTTGGTACCCCCGACATCGACGGCGAGAACAAACTGGGGCGCTGCACTGGTGCTCATGCGTTGATCGTACTGGTCGCGATCCCGGCCCGGTATTTGCTCATATGAGCAACAATTCCCACGACCGTTGATTCACGCGTTGGGTCGACGTAGGCTGGAGTCAAACGATTGGACCGCGACACCGACATGAGCGATACCGACGAACTCCTCTCCATTCGTGCCGCCGAGCTTTACTACGAAGAGAACCAGACCCAGGACGAGATCGGTGTGATTTTGCGCCTGACCCGCTGGAAGGTCGGCCGGTTGCTGGCAAGCGCGAAGGCAAACGGGTTCATCCGCATCGAGATCGTGCACCCGCGCGCCCGCCGCCTGCCGATCGAGCGGCGCCTCCGCGAATCGACCGGCCTCACCGATGCGATCGTCGTTTCCTCCGCGGGTGTGTCGAGCGAAGCCGAACTGCAGTCGCGTACCGCGCAGGCCGCCGCAGACTTTCTCACTAGCCTGCGCCCGATCCCGCGCACCCTCGGTATCAGCTGGGGTCGTACCCTGCACGATGTGTCCCTGCACTTGAAGCAGGGCTGGGCGCCAGGCGTGAACGTGGTTCAGATCAACGGTGGCGTCAGCCTGAACCAACGCACCGGCACCGCGGCATCCACTGCCGTGACCATCGCTCACAAGGCCGACGGCTCGGCCACCCTGCTGCCGAGCCCCGCCGTCTTCGAACGTCTTGAAACCAAGCAGGCGATGGAAGCCGACCGCGCCGTCGCCGGGGTACTCGCCCTGGCCCGCAACGCGCAGGCCTATCTCTTCAGCGCCGGCCAAGCAGATGCGAATTCCGCTCTCGTCGACAGCGGTTTCCTGACCGTGGAACAGATCGATGACCTCGTCTCGCGCGGTGCCGTCGGCGACGTCGTCGGCCGTTATATCGATGCGAACGGCCGCATCGTGGACCCTGAACTCAATGAACGAACGGTCGGTATTCAAATCGATCAGTTGCGCCGTGCCCCGCTCACCATCGCGGTCATCTCCGGAAACGATAAGCATGCCATTGCCCGCGCCGTCGTGCGCAACGGGTTGTGTACCGTGCTGGTCACCGACGAAGACACCGCGAACGCTCTGCTCCAGGAAAAGGACACCCTTTGACCAACAGCCCTCTGGCTACCTATCAGCCTGACCAGCGTGCCCTCGCGTTGATCGGCGGGGAGGCCACCGACGCCAACCTGCGCCGGTACCTGCACGGTATCCCGGGAATCGACGCCGTCGGCCTCGAAGCCCGCGCCGCCGACCTCGGCACCCGTTCAATCAAGACCAGTTCCAAACGCTGGGCGATCGACACCATCATCGGCCTGATCGACCTCACCACCCTCGAGGGCGCCGACACCCCCGGTAAGGTGCGCTCGCTCGTGGCCAAGGCACTCGTGCCCGACCCGGGCGACCCGGGCACACCCCGTGTCGCAGCGGTCTGCGTCTACGGTGACATGGTCGGTTCAGCCGTCACGGCGCTGGGCTCAGCCCATGCGGCCGGAGGAACCGACGGTGTCAACGTCGCCGCCGTCGCCACCGCGTTTCCGAGCGGCCGCGCATCCCTCGCGATCAAGCTCACCGATGTGCGCGACGCGGTCGCGGCCGGCGCTGACGAGATCGACATGGTCATTGACCGCGGAGCGTTTCTGGCCGGCCGGTTCGGTCAGGTCTACGACGAGATCGTTGCCGTGAAAGAGGCCTGCCGCCGCGCCGACGGGTCGGTGGCTCACCTCAAGGTGATTCTCGAAACCGGCGAACTGAACACCTACGACAACGTGCGTCGAGCCTCCTGGCTGGCTATTCTGGCCGGCGGAGACTTCATCAAGACTTCCACCGGCAAGGTCGCCCCAGCCGCGACGCTGCCCGTGACGTTGTCGATGCTCGAGGTCGTGCGGGACTGGCACCGCCTTACCGGTGTGCGTATCGGCGTGAAGCCGGCCGGCGGTATCCGCACCTCCAAAGACGCCATCAAATACCTCGTGACGGTCGCCGAGACGGTGGGGGAGGAGTGGCTCAGTCCGCGCCTGTTCCGGTTCGGCGCCTCCAGCCTGCTGAACGACGTGCTGCTGCAGCGCCAGAAGATGACGACCGGGCACTACTCCGGCCCCGACTACGTGACGATTGATTAGGGAACGACCATGAAATTTCTCGACTACGCCCCCGCCCCCGAATCGACGGCACTGCTGGGCCTCAAAAGCGACTACGGCCTGTTCATCAACGGCGCGTTCACCGCCGGTCGCGGAACCCCGTTTCACACAATCAACCCGGCCACCGAACAGCAGATCGCGATGATCGCCACCGCCAACGAAACGGATGTCGACGATGCCGTTTCGGCCGCCCGCCACGCCTACGACGGCGTCTGGTCCCGCCTCTCCGGCAGCGACCGGGGTAAGTACCTGTTTCGCATCGCTCGACTCGTGCAGGAACGCGCCCGCGAACTGGCCGTCGCGGAAACACTCGACAACGGCAAGCCGATCAAGGAAACCCGCGACGTCGACATTCCCCTCGTCGCCGCCTGGTTCTTCTACTACGCCGGCTGGGCAGACAAGCTCGACCACGCCGGAGTGGGACCCAACCCGGCGTCTCTCGGCGTCGCCGCTCAGGTCATCCCGTGGAATTTCCCGCTCATGATGCTGGCCTGGAAGATCGCCCCGGCGCTTGCCGCTGGCAACACCGTCGTGCTCAAGCCCGCCGAAACGACCTCCCTCACCGCGCTGCTGTTCGCCGAGATCCTGCAGCAGGCCGACCTGCCGGCCGGTGTCGTGAACATCATCACCGGCGACGGAAGTACGGGAGCGACTCTCGTCAACCACCCAGGCGTCAACAAGGTCGCGTTCACCGGTTCGACCTCGGTCGGTCGGGCGATTGCCCGTTCGATCGCTGGAACCGACAAAAAGCTCAGCCTCGAACTCGGCGGCAAAGGCGCCAACATTGTTTTCGATGACGCCCCGATCGATCAGGCCGTTGAGGGAATCGTGCGCGGCATCTTCTTCAATCAGGGCCATGTCTGCTGCGCCGGCAGTCGCCTGCTCGTGCAGGAAAGCATCCACGACGACGTCATCGACCGGCTCAAGCGCCGCATGCAGACGCTGCGGTTGGGTGACCCGCTCGATAAGAACACCGACATCGGCGCCATCAACAGCGCCGAACAGCTCGCGCGCATTCGGGAACTGTCCGATCTGGGCGAGCAGGAGGGCGCCGAACGTTGGAGCGCCGACTGCGAAATTCCGACGAACGGTTTCTGGTTTTCGCCAACCATCTTCACCAACGTGTCTACCAGCCACCGCATCGCCCGCGACGAGATCTTCGGACCGGTGCTCTCCGTGCTCACCTTCCGTACCCCGGCCGAGGCCGTCGCAAAGGCCAATAACACCCCCTACGGTCTTTCCGCCGGAATCTGGAGCGACAAGGGCAGCCGCATCCTCGCCGTCGCCGACAAACTGCGTGCCGGCGTGGTTTGGGCGAACACCTTCAACCAGTTCGACCCGTCGAGCCCCTTCGGCGGCTACAAGGAAAGCGGCTATGGCCGCGAAGGCGGCCGCCACGGCCTCGCTGCTTATCTGAAACCCGCCGTGCGCAGCGGCTCGCGGTCGATCGCCGCCGCCAACCAGCAAACACCGTCCGTTTCCAAGAAGTCCGCATCCGCCGGCAAGAAGTCCGCATCCGCAGAGAAGGCCGCCAAGTGAACCGCCTCGCCATTCCTAAAACATACAAGCTCTACATCGGCGGCAAGTTTCCGCGCAGCGAATCCGGCCGCGTCTATGAGGTGCTCTCACACACAGGCGACTTTCTCGCCAATGCGGCCAAGGGCAGCCGCAAGGATGCCCGTGATGCGGTCGTCGCCGCCCGGAGCGCCCTCGGTGGGTGGGCCGGCGCCACGGCCTACAACCGCGGCCAGGTGCTGTATCGCATCGCCGAACTGCTCGAGGGCCGCCGGAACCAGTTCATCGACGAGATCGTGAACTGCGAGGGCGTCAACGCCGCCGTCGCCAGCGCTCAGGTCGACGAGGCTATCGATCGCTGGGTCTGGTACGCCGGCTGGGCCGACAAATACGTGCAGGTGGCCGGCAACGCCAACCCGGTATCCGGCCCGTTCTTCAACATTTCCGTACCAGAACCGACGGGTGTCGTCGCGATCATCGCGCCGCAGGGCACCGAATCGCTGCTCGGCCTGGTCAGCGCGATCGCGCCAGCCCTCGTCGCCGGCAACGCCGTCGTCGTCGTCGCCAACGAGCACGCTCCGCTGTCGGCGATCAGCCTGGGCGAAGTGCTCGCCACGAGCGACGTGCCCGGCGGTGTCGTCAACATCGTGACCGGTTCGCCGGCCGAGATCGCGCCCTGGCTGGCCACCCACGCCGACGTCAACGCCCTCGACCTCGTCGGTGCTGGCAACCTGAACTGGGTGGAGCTGCAGATCAGCGCCGCCGACACGCTCAAGCGGGTGCTCCCGCCCGAGGCGGGAGCGGATGCCGCCACACCGGCGCTGAATCGCATCCTCGCCTTCACCGAACTGAAAACGGTCTGGCACACCAAGGCTATTCTCTGAATCGACAGCGTGGGAGGACACTCAGCCGAGGGCCAAGAGAACGGGATAAGCTCCGCCGCATGACTCTACGCAGAGCACTTGTCACCGGCGCCACGGGCTACATCGGCGGCCGTCTCGTACCAAAACTCCTGGAAGCCGGCTTCACGGTGCGAGTACTCGTACGCACCCCGTCCAAACTGCGGGATGTGCCCTGGGTCGACCAGGTGGAGGTCGTGCGGGGTGACCTGGGTGACCTGAACTCGGTGCAACGCGCCTGCGCCGACATCGACGTGCTCTACTACCTCGTGCACTCGATGGGCGCGGCCGGTGACTTTGAGAAAACCGAGCAACTGGCCGCCGAAAACGTTGCCCATGCTGCTGCCGAAGCCAACGTTCAGCGCATCGTCTACCTCGGCGGTCTGCACCCCGACACCGACACGCTCTCGGCCCACCTGCACTCCCGCAGGGAGGTTGGTCGCATCCTGCTCGATAGCGGGGTACCGACCATCGCGTTCCAGGCCGGCGTCGTCATCGGTTCCGGCTCGACCTCGTTCGAGATGATCCGCCACCTCACCGATGTGCTGCCGTACATGCCCGCGCCCAAGTGGGTACGCAACAAGATCCAGCCGATCGCCGTGCGCGACGTGCTCTACTACCTGCAGGCCGCGGCCGACCTGGCGCCCGACGTGAACCGCACCTTCGACATCGGCGGCCCCGACGTGCTGCGCTACGGCCAGATGATGAACGGCTACGCCCTCGAGGCTGGCCTCAAACAACGGGCGATCGCCGCGCTGCCCGTGCTGACCCCGTGGCTGGCCTCGCAGTGGGTGAACCTGGTCACGCCGATTCCGCGCAATCTCGCCATTCCCATTATCGCCTCGCTGCAATACGACTGCGTCGTGCATGAGAGCGACATCGACGAGTACATCCCCAAGCCGGACGTCGGGCTCACCGGCTATCGACGGGCGGTGCGCCTCGCGCTTGGCCGTATGCGTAACGGTGACGTCGAGACCAGCTGGCGTAACTCCTCGATCGAGGGCGCGTCGAGCAACCCGCTGCCAAGTGACCCGGACTGGTCCGGCCACGCTTTCTACACCGACCTGCGTGAGAAGTCCACACCCGCTGCTCCGGCCGCGCTCTGGCGGGTCATTGAGAGCATTGGCGGCGAAAACGGCTGGTACTCCTTTCCGCTCGCCTGGGCAGTGCGCGGCCTGATGGACAAGGCGGTGGGCGGTGTAGGACTGCGCCGAGGTCGCCGCAACCCCGACCACCTGCACACGGGTGAGGTACTCGATTTCTGGCGAGTCGAGCAGATCGACCACGGTAGCTTCCTGCGGTTGCGCGCCGAGATGCGGGTTCCCGGGCGGGCCTGGCTTGAAATGAGCGTCACCCCGACGGATGCCGGTGGCTCTGTCTACCGGCAGCGCGCGGTGTTCTTTCCCCGCGGCCTCGGCGGCCGGCTGTATTGGACGGCGATCCTGCCGTTCCACGGGATCATCTTCGAGGGAATGGCCACCCGCATCACGGCGACGGCTGCGGCGGAACGCCAAGTCGAGGGGGAACATTCGCTCGGGGCGGTGTCGCGCTCTGACAACTTCTGATTCGGGGGTAGAACGTGCGTATACTCTGAGAATTCTGGCCACTCGACCCGGTTCGGGGCATGATGGATTACAAGTAGGAGGTCACTATGTCAGTTTCTCTCGCCTTCCTGGGTGACGGCCTCGTAGCGGGCGGTCAGTGGGATGAATGGTTACCCGGGAACGACGTGCACAATCTGGCCGTGAGCGGCAACTCTACCGACGAGGTGATCTTGCAACTTGCCCAGGTAATTGAAATGCGACCCGACGCCATCGTGATCGGGGTCGGGACCAATGATCTGGGCTGGCGCAGGTCCGACGAATATGTAGTACGCAACCTGGAAACCATCCTGTACACGCTGCGGCGCGCGCTGCCGGAAACCCGCATCATGGTGCAGTCGGTTTTACCCCGTGAACAAGCATTTGCCGCGACAATCCGCTCCATCAATCGGCATATCTGGCAGTACGCTCCCACCCAGCACGTGCAATACCTCGACCTCTGGCCAGCCCTCGCGCTGCCTGACGGCGAACTCGATCCCGCTCTGGGCATCGACCGCCTGCACCTGAACCCAGCCGGTTACGCGGCCTGGCTGGCCGAGTTGAAGCCGGGCTTGGAGATGTTGTTCGAGCGCCCGCCGTCAACGACGTCGATTCCCATCCAGCACGCCTGAGGGCGAAGCGTGCCGGGGCTGGGGAGTGGCCCCTGAGCTCGGTAGAATACAGTCATGCCTTGCTCCATCCACCCCGCACGTATCCTGACTCTCGGTCCTGGTGCATCCTCCACGGCCACGGCCACGGCCACGACCGCATCACGCGTGACGACCTCCTTGAGTTCCGTCCACGGTTTCTCTCGCGGCTGCGCCAGCGTCTGATGGGCACTCCAGCCGCACCGACATTCACCCGCTCGGCTCTCGCGCCGGGTCTTTTGGGAGCCATCGTTCTGCTCGCGGGACTCGCGCTTTTGGACAGTGAGAGTTTCATCATCATCCGTTACGCGGTCAGTATTCTCGCCCTCATTCTCTGCGTCTTCGTGATTCAGGCGCGTTCCTGGTACTGGCTGGTCGGTCTCGTTCCGATGGCCGTCCTATGGAACCCGGTCGTGCTTTTTGACCTCAGCGGTCAGGGGTGGGTTTCGGCGCAATTCATCGGCGCGATCATTTTCATCGCGGTCGGTCTGCGCACCAAAGTTCCGGTACATAAGGACTGAACGTCGGGCGTAGACTACTATCGCGTTGAGAGAACCCGGTCTGGTCTCTGCTGTGCACTGGTAGCCGGTGGAAGTTTCCGTACACTCAATGTTTTGACATCGTTGATTTGACGGCACCGGCGTTGCGATAGCATTCGCCTGGCCTTGGGTCTGGCGTCAGATCGCGACCCGTGCCGCGTTTCGTGAATCGCATGTTTCCGAACACGATAAAACGATTTTGCGCACATGCAGCGTTCCGGTAATACCAGAATGACCGTGACCGGCACGCTCGGACAGATACAGCCGGTACCCGTACCGTGCTGCTTCGAAGTGGAGAACAATGGCTTATACCCGCACCGATGCCTCGGGCAGCCGGAACAATCCCGGTCGTAACGGACTCACCCGCAATCGGGCTCATCCGCGCTCCCGCGACGACGACGCCCCGATCATTCCGATTCTCGCTCGCAAGGTGCGCGAGGTCGAGGCCAAGGCGCAGTCCGGTACCAAGCTCGGCCCGACCAATCGCACGAAATACCAGGTCATCGCCCTGTTGATGCGTGAAGAACGGGCCAGGGTCAAAGGCGACAAGGAACTCTCCGACGCGAACCGAGCAGAGTTGCTCAAACGCCTCGACGGGATCGCGCAAATTCTGGCCAAGACTGCCGCCAGGGACACAAGCCTGATCACGCTGCTCGAACCCGATGCCGGCGTCTCCACCGTCGCCCAGCGGTTTCGGCGTGATTGGCTGCTCGAATCCGGTGCCGAGCTCAGCCCCGACGAACTCATCATCACCCGCGAGCCCGAGGCGGCACCGGTCGTGCTGCAGAACCAGGTCATCCCCCAGTCGGTGAAAGCCAGGCAGCTCGCCAACCCGTTCCTCGCCCCCGACTTCAGCGCCGCAGCACAGCCGATCGTGCACCCGCGTCGGCTCGCCAACTGGGAGCTGCTCGGCCCGCTGTTCAAATCATTCGAGTACGGTTCAGGCGGACAGGCGGCCAGCATGGACATGCCGGAGGCACCTGGCCGTGACCGGCTCTCGCCGGGCGGCATGGAACTCATGCGGCATCAAGCCCGCTTCATCGAGAGCGCACGGCTCGGGCACCGCAGTTACCTGCTCGCCGACGAGCCGGGCCTCGGCAAGACCGCGCAGAGCCTGCTGGCGGCATCCGTTGCCAACGCCTACCCGCTTCTGGCCATTGTGCCCAACGTGGTGAAGATGAACTGGGCGCGTGAAGTGGAGCTGTGGACGCCGAACCGGCGGGCAACGGTCATTCACGGCGACGGCGACAGCCTCGACGCTTTCGCCGATGTGGTGGTGGTGAACTACGACGTTCTCGACCGGCACCTGGCCTGGCTCGGTACGCTCGGGTTCAAGGGAATGGTTGTCGACGAGGCGCACTTCATCAAGAATCTGTCGTCCCAGCGGTCCAAGCACGTGCTCTCGCTCGCGGACCAGATTCGCCGCCGAACCCCGGGCGGTAACCCGCTGCTGATGGCACTCACCGGAACCCCACTCATCAACGACGTCGATGATTTTCGTGCCATCTGGCAGTTCCTCGGTTGGATCGACGGCGACAAACCGGCCCCTGCGCTGCTGAAACGCCTGGAAGAGACCGGCCTGACCCCGGCCGACATGGGCTTCTACAAGGAAGCCCGTGCTGCCGTCATCGACATGGGCATCGTGCGTCGCCGTAAGGTCGACGTAGCCGCCGATCTGCCGGCCAAGCGCATCGCCGACCTGCCGGTGGAACTCGATGACGACCTCGGTCGATCGATCCGCCAGGCCGAACGCGAACTGGGTGCCCGATTGGTCACCCGGTACCACGCGCTCGTGGCTGCCAGGCATGCCAGCTCGGGCGGCCCGGCCGTTCCCGACGAAGACCAGCGGGATGCGTACGTTCGCGCCATCGCCCACGCCGAACTCGAAGATTCCAAAGGCCAGACCACCGGGGAAAACGTGTTCACGATGGTGCGCAAGATCGGCCAGGCCAAGGCCGGGTTGGCGGCGGACTACGCCGCGCAACTGGCGCGCTCGGTGGGCAAGGTGGTGTTCTTCGCCAAGCACATCGATGTCATGGACACGGCAGAGGAGATCTTCGCCAAGCGCGACCTGAAAACGGTGTCGTTGCGCGGGGATCAGAGTGCAGTGGCCCGCCAGGCTGCGATCGACTCCTTCAACAACGATCCCGATGTCGCCATCGCGGTGTGCTCGCTGACCGCGGCCGGGGTCGGCGTCAACCTGCAGGCCGCGTCGCACGTGGTGCTGGCCGAACTGAGCTGGACCGCCGCCGAGCAGACCCAGGCTATCGACCGGGTGCACCGCATCGGTCAGGATGAACCGGTCACCGCTTGGCGCATCATCGCAGCGCACACCATCGACGCACGCATTGCCGACCTGATCGGCAGTAAAGAGGGTCTTGCAGCTCGCGCCCTCGATGGTTCCCAAGCGGAGTACTCGACCACCGAATCGGTTCAGGCGAGTGCTCTCATCTACCTGCTCACCCAAGCCCTCGACGGAAAGCTGTAGATCGTATGAAGATCGGTATTCTCACCAGCGGCGGCGATTGCCCCGGACTCAACGCGGTTATTCGCGGCGCAGTGCTCAAGGGTGTGCGCACGCACGACTTTGAGTTCGTCGGAATTCGCAATGGTTGGCGCGGACTCGTGCAGAACGAGTTCATGCCCCTCGACCGCCACAGTGTGCGCGGCCTGTCCCGTCAGGGTGGAACCATCCTCGGCAGTTCCCGCACCAACCCGTTTGAGGGTGAGAATGGCGGTCCGGAGAATATCCAGCGCACTCTCGACGCAAAGGGTATCGATGCTGTGATCGCCATCGGCGGGGAGGGCACGCTGACCGCCGCGCACCGCCTCACCGAGGCCGGCCTCAACATTGTCGGGGTTCCGAAAACCATCGACAACGACCTCGAGGCCACCGATTATTCTTTCGGTTTCAACACCGCTGTCGAAATCGCCACCGAGGCGATCGACCGTTTGCGCACCACCGCCGAGTCCCACGGCCGCTGCATGGTTGTTGAAGTCATGGGACGCCACGTCGGCTGGATCGCGCTGCACTCCGGGATGGCCGGTGGCGCCCACGCCATTCTCATTCCCGAGCAGCCCAAGTCGATCGCACAGATCTGCGAGTGGGTGGAGCGTGTGCGTGACCGTGGCCGCGCCCCGGTCATCGTTGTTTCGGAGGGCTTTTTGCTCGCAGGCATGGAGGAGGCGCACTCGACCAAGGGGCTCGACGCTTTTCACCGTCCCCGTCTCGGCGGAATCAGCGAGATTATCGCCCCGCTCATCGAGGAACATACCGGCATCGAAAGCCGGGCAACGGTGCTGGGCCACACCCAGCGTGGCGGGGCACCATCGGCCTACGACCGAGTGCTCGCCACGCGGCTCGGAATGGCAGCGGTCGACGCGATCCACAACGAGCAGTGGGGTTCCATGGTGTCCCTGCGCGGCACCGAGATCGATGTCGTGAGCATCGCCTCGGCCACCATCGGCCTCAAGCGGGTCCCACCGGCCCGCTACGACGAGGCGTCTGTACTGTTCGGCTAGGCCGGCGTACTGTTCGGCTGGGCCGGGTCGAGCGGGGCGGTCAGGCCAGTTTGGCCTGCACCTGGGCCAGCGAGGGATTGGTCGCAGCCGATCCGTCGGGGTAGAGAATGGTCGGTACCGTCTGGTTGCCGTTGTTGAGGCTCATCACCAGCTCCGGCGTACCGTCAACCCGCTCAATGTTGACCTCGGTGTAGCCGATCCCGGCGCTGTCGAGTTGCTTCTTCAATCGTTTGCAGTAACCGCACCAATCGGTCGTGAACATGGTGATGGTTCCGGTAGCGGGTACAAAGTTCATATACGCAGCCTATCCGCACTGCCTTAGAGTCCACTCCGTGCGCACGGCTTTGAGCGAGCATTAAGATAAATCAATGACTTTGCCCCAGGTGTGCGTGTGCTACCTCACTCGACTATCTCCCGAAGGTGATCGGCAGGTACTGCTGGGGCGCAAGAAGAAAGGCCTCGGCGTGGGCAACATAGTCGGCGTCGGCGGCAAACTCGAAATCGGTGAGAGCGCAGTGGATGCGGCCGTTCGCGAAATCGAGGAGGAATCCGGACTCGTGGTGGCGGCATCCGCTCTGACCGAACTCGGGTTTCTCACATATCTGTTCCCGCACCGCGAAGAGTGGAGCCAGGAGTCGACCGTGTTCGTCTGCGACGAGTGGTCGGGAACTCCGCGGGAATCGAACGAGCTGAACCCGGTATGGTTCGACATTGCGAGCCTGCCCGTCGATGAGATGTGGGACGATGCCCGGCATTGGCTGCCGGGAGTCCTAGCCGGAATCCCGGTGCGTGCCACGTTCACCTTCGGCCGTGACCTGGAAACCGTCGTGTCTCGTGCCTGAATTCAGCTGGAACCAGATCACCTGATCACCTGATCACCTGATCACCTGATTGATGGGCCTGCCGTCGAGCCCGAGCCAGGCGCTGTTCGGTGGACTGATTGGCGCCACGATCATCGGCGTCCGCGCCCACAGGCCAGACCGGCACGTTCATCCGCTCGTCGCGCGGGGCGGGTCAGGCGGTTTTGCGCACTCGGCCGAGCCAGGTCATCAGGTGGTAGATCACGATGGCCGCTACCGTTCCGAGCGCGATGCCGTTGAAGCTGAGTGTTCCGGCGTTGAGTGTGAAGTCGGCGATACCGATAATGAGCGCGGTCGCGGCGGTGAACTGGTTCACCGGCTTGGAGAAGTCCACCTTATTGTCGAACCAGATCTTGACGCCGATGACGCCGATCAGGCCGTAGAGCGCGGTGGTGACACCGCCGAGCACGCCATCGGGGATCGTGAAGATGATCGCACCGACCTTGGGGGAGAGGCCGAGCAGAATAGCGACGATTCCGGCGACCCAGTAGGCCGCCGTGGAGTAAATGCGGGTCGCCGCCATGACACCGATGTTTTCGCCGTAAGTGGTGGTTCCGCTGCCGCCGCCAACACCGGCGAGCATGGTGGCCAGACCGTCAGCGAGCAGGGCCCGTCCGGTGAGTCGGTTCACCTTGGCATCCGTCATCTGGGCCACACCTTTGATGTGGCCGACGTTCTCGGCGATGAGCACGAGCACGACGGGAAGAAAAGCGGGCAGCACCCCGAACACGGCCGCCGGGTTCTCGAAGGGGTTGGCCGGCGCGGTGAACGGAGGCAGGCCGATCCAGGCAGCGTCCGCCACGCGGCTGAAGTCCACCTCACCGAAGAAGATCGCAGCTACGTAGCCCACGAGCACGCCGAGAAAGATTGAGAGCCTGCCGAGGATGCCGCGAAACAGCACGGTGCACAGAATCACCGCGACGAGCGTGATGAGCGCGGTGAGCGGTGCCTTGTCGAAATTGGCCTTCGCTACCGGGGCCAGGTTGAAGCCGATGAGGGCCACGATCGCGCCCGACACGATCGGCGGCATCAGCCGGTCGATCCAGCCGGTACCGGTGAGCTGCACGATGACGCCGACCAGGGCGAGCAGCACCCCGACGGCCATGATGCCGAACAGGGCGCTGCCCATGCCGGCCGACGCCGTTGCCGCGGTGATCGGCGCGATGAACGCAAACGACGACCCGAGGTAGCTGGGCAGTTTATTGCCGGTGATCAGGAGAAACAGCAGGGTGCCAATGCCGGAGAACAGCAGGGTCGTGCTCGGCGGGAATCCGGTGAGCAGGGGCACCAGAAAGGTAGCGCCGAACATGGCAACGACATGCTGCGAGCCGATGCCGATGGTCAATGGCCAGCTCAGTCGTTCGCCAGGGCCGACGACCGCCTGCGCCTCGACGGTTTTTCCATCACCGTGCAGTGTCCAGGGCAGTGCCATTCGCGTTCTCGTTTCGTCTGGTGCGGTATCTGTGTCGAGCGTAGTCGCAGCCGGTCAGTACCGCGGAATAGACTCGATTCCATGAGCCAGCTCGCTGATCCGACCACCAGGCAGGGTCTCGAAGTGCGGGTGTCGGGCGGTTTGCTCCGAGGAGTTCGTGAACGCGGCGTGGTGGCCTGGCGCGGCATCCCCTACGCGGCCGCTCCGGTGGGCGATCTGCGCTTTCGTGCCCCGCAGCCGGCCGCGACCTGGCACGGTGTGCGTGACGCGAGCGTGTGGGGATTGATTGCTCCGCAGAGCCACAAGGGCCAGTTTCGCGGCGCCCACCCACGCATCCCGCAGGGGGAGGACTGCCTCAACCTCAACGTGATAGCACCCGACGAACGGATTCGCCCCGGCGCGCAGTTGCAAGACGCCCTCCGGCCGGTGATGGTGTTCATCCACGGCGGCGCCTACAGTGTCGGTTCCAGCCGCGAGGTGCCACGGCAGGGGGAGGGGCTCGTGCGGCGCGGCGGCATTGTCTACGTCAGCCTGAACTACCGGCTGGGCGCCCTCGGGTACCTGGACTTTTCTCGATTTGGTTCGCCAGAGCATCCGTTTGAGAGCAACCTCGGCCTGCGAGACCAGGTCGCGGCCCTGCAGTGGGTGCGAAACAACATTCACGCCTTCGGCGGTGATCCGAATGCGGTCACCCTGTTCGGCGAGTCGGCCGGCGGCAACGCGGTCACCACACTGATGACCGTGCCGAGCGCGTCGGGCCTGTTCCAGCGGGCGATCGCGCAGAGTGCGCCGCCGAACGCGGTCTACCCGAGTGACATCACTTCGCGCTGGGCTGGCGAGTTCGTGGACAGCCTCAGCGAAGCCCCGGGCCCCTACAGCACCGCCGACGCGGCCCGTCTATTGCTGGCCGCCGACCCGGCACTGCTCGCCGCCGCCACGACCGCGCTGACCCTGCGTACCCCCGATCAGGACCCGGGTACGATTCCGCTCTGCCCGGTCATCGACGGTGATTTTCTACCGGAGCGGCCGCTCGACGCTTTTCGGGATGGCCGTGCAGCGCGCATCCCGCTCATCATCGGCACGAACGCGCGTGAGGGCTCGCTGTTCAGCGGCCGCATCGATATTCTCGCCACGACGCCCGCGCGCATCCGCGCGATCTTTAAAAAGACCAAGAAGAAGGCTAAGAAGGCACTCAAAGCGCAGTATCCAGGTATTCCGGCGCTGCGGGCCGCGCTGGATTTCGGCGGTGATTACTCATTCTGGTATCCGAGCGTGAAGGTCGGGGAACGACACTCCCGGTACGCACCGGTGTACTTCTACCGTTTCGATGCCGCCCCACGGCTGCTGCGGCTGATGGGCCTTGATGCCACGCACGGTCTCGAACTCTTTCCGTTGTTCGATCGACTCGACGGCTGGTTCGGCCGCGGTATGACGGCGCTCGGTGGGCGTCGCACCTTTCAGGACATCGCAACACGGATGCAGGGCTGGTGGCTGTGCTTCGTGCACGGCGGGGTGCCATCGGCCGAGTGGCCGCTCTACGACGAAACCACGCGCGCGACGCTCATCATTGATCGGGACGACCAGGTCGAGTCGGACCCGCACCGGGAACGGCGCCTGGCCTGGGGACGGTTCGTGCCACACGTTTAAGGAGTGTGCTTGGCCTGGTCATAGACTAAGACCTTGCATTAAGAGCCACGGCACCGGGAGTACACCATTTCGAGCACTGAAACACCCACTACTGCGGCTTCGCGTGGCCTGAAAGCCCGCGTCGACGCGTACTTCGAGATCTCCAGCCGTGGCTCCACCTGGTCAAGAGAATTCCGTGGCGGAGTCGTCACCTTCGTGACGATGGCCTACATCGTTATCTTGAACCCGCTCATTCTCGGCGGGTTCAGCGCCGACCAGGCCGCCGTCGACGTCGAGGGTGGCTGGCTTCCCAACGAGCAGGTAGCCGCCGTCACGGCGCTGACTGCCGGAGTCATGACGATTCTGTTCGGCGTCATTGCCCGACTGCCCTACGGTTTCGCAGCCGGGCTCGGGATCAACTCGTTCCTCGCCGTGAGCGTCGTCGGCCAGGTCACCTGGGCCGAAGCGATGGGCCTTGTGGTCATCAATGGGCTCATCATCGTGCTGCTCGCCTCGACCGGCCTGCGCGAACTGATCTTCAACGCCATTCCCCGGCCTCTGAAAATCGCCATCACGGTAGGAATCGGCCTGTTTATCGCGTTCATCGGCCTGGTCGACTCCGGTTTCGTGCGGGCCAGTGGTGCAAACTCGCCGCCGGTGCAGCTCGGCGACGCTGGCTCGATCGCAACGTTGCCGACGGCGATTTTCGTGATCGGGCTCATCATCATGGGCGTCCTTGTGGCCCGTAGGGTGAAGGCTGCCCTGCTGATCGGCATCGTCGTCACGACCATCATTGCCGTCATTCTCGAGGCAATCTTCAGGGTGGGACCCTCGTTCGGTACCAACCCGGCCGGTTGGAACCTGAACGCGCCCGTGCTGCCGACGAGTGTGGTCGCCCTGCCCGACTTTGCACTGATCGGACAGGTGTCCTTCGGCGCGTTCGAGCGCATCGGCATGCTCGCCGCCGTGATGCTCGTCTTCACCCTCGTCTTCACGAACTTCTTCGACGCCATGGGCACCATGACCGGCCTGGCCAGTGAGGCCGGACTGGCTGACAAGGACGGAAAGTTCCCGCGGCTCAAATCCGCGCTCATCGTCGAGGGGATCGGAGCTGTCGCCGGTGGGGCGACGAGTGCCTCGTCGAACACCGTGTTCATCGAATCGGGCGCCGGCATCGGAGAGGGAGCCCGCACGGGCGTTGCCAACGTGGTCACCGGCATCCTTTTTCTGGCCGCCATGTTCTTCACCCCACTCACCCAGATCGTGCCGCTGGAAGTGGCTGCCGCCGCGCTCGTCATCGTCGGAGCACTCATGGTGTCGCAGATTCGGCACCTCGACTTCACCGAATTCTCCAGCACGCTGCCGATCTTTCTGACGATCATCGTGATGCCGCTGACCTACTCAATCGCCAACGGTATCGGTGCCGGGTTCGTCAGCTGGGTGCTCGTGCGCAGCCTCTCCGGCAAGGCACGTGAGATCAGTCCGCTGTTGTGGGTCGTCGCCGTCGGTTTCATACTTTTCTTCGTGCGTGGTCCGGTCGAGGCTCTGATCGGCTGAGTGATCGAAGGTATCGTCGGGGCGGGGACGCAGGTGCACGACGACGATTGGCCGTCGATCGACCCACAGCAGCCGCGAACGGATATCGCGTCGCAGCGCGACTAGATCTCGCGACTAGATCTCGCGACAGTGCGTCGTGAGCATGCCGATCTTGTCGATCGAGATGGTCACGGTCGACCCGTCGCGTAAAAAAATCGAAGGTTTACGGCTGTAGCCGGCGCCGCCTGGACTGCCGGTGGAGATCAGGGTTCCCGGCAGAAGAGTGGAGGTTGTGGACAAGTAGGAGATGATCTCCGCGACGGTGCGCACCATGTCACCGCTCGAAGCGTCCTGCAGAATACGGCCGTCGACGTGGGTGGTCAGCCACAGGTTCTGCGGGTCACCAATCTCATCGGCGGTGACGACGAGCGGGCCGGTCGGGGTGAAACCATCAAAGGATTTGCAGCGAGACCACTGTGCCTCTGAGAACTGCAGGTCGCGAGCGGTGATGTCGTTCACGACCGTGTACCCAAAGACATAGTCCAGGGCGTCGGCGACTGACACGTTGCGGGCCGGGCGGCCGATGATGACACCCAATTCGGCTTCGTAGTCGACCTGGGTGGTGAGGTCGCGCGGCCAGGTGATGGTCGAGCCGTGCCCGGTGAGCGAGTTGGGCCAGAGCGAGAACACGGTCGCCGCCGTTTCGAGGCGCAGGCTCAGCTCGGACGAGTGAGCGGCGTAATTGGCGCCGATTGCGATGATCTGCGGCGGTCTGAGCACCGCGGAAGAGTGTCGCAGTTCATCGACCGGGGTGAGTGCGGCGCCGTTGGAGGCGGCGTCGAGGCTGATCGCGCGGATGCGTTCGTACTCGGCGTCGCCCTGTTCGAGCAGGTCTTGCAGGTCACGCGGAGCGTCGTCAATGACGTCGTCCAGGAACAGCGCCGCATCGTCAAAGATCACGGCCAATCGGGGAACGGAGGAGCCGTCAACTCTCAAATGCGCAAATTTCACTCTCTTAGGCTAACGGGCGCGAACCCGGGGTGGCTTGTGGGGGGCTCCAACCCTCGGCTTGTCTGCTTGGAGGAAACGGGCGAAGGACTGCTGTGGCCCCGGCGCAGGTGCACTCCGGCGTAACTGCGCCACCGGGCCCGGTGGGCCCCGCGGGCGACGAGTGCATTCGGGGCAACGGTGAACCCGACGCGGCCAGCTCCCTCCCAAGGTCAGGTCGCTCGTCAACAATATGTCGGGGCTACCAATGAGCCTGTCACGCCTGGCCGGAAGGCGGTAGCGCAGACTCAAACACGGAGCGGCTCGATAGACTGTGGCGATGAACGCACTGCTGCGGCTCCAGTCCGAGCTCGGCGCAATCGTCAGCGTCGATCCCCTCGACCTTGCAGCCAACCGCGCCGACAAATCCGGCTGGGTGGCCGACGGTACGCCGCTTGCCATCGTGCGCGCTACGACGGTCGATCACGTTCAAGCGGCGCTGCGCATTGCAACCGAATTTCGGGTACCGGTAGTCACACGTGGCGCCGGAACCGGCCTGTCGGGCGGAGCCTGCGGTACCGACGGATCCATCGTGCTGAGCGTGGCCGGACTGACCCGCATCATCGAAATCAACCCCGACGACGAACTTGCTGTCGTCGAGGCCGGCGTGATCAATCAGCACTTCAACGACGTCCTGGCGAAACAGGATCTCTGGTTTGCCCCGGACCCGGCCAGCAAGGGCATCTCTACCGTCGGCGGTAACATCGCCACGAATGCCGGCGGGCTGCTTTGCGCGAAGTATGGGGTCACCCGGGAAGCTGTGCTCGGCCTGACCGTCGTGCTCGCCGACGGCAGTCTGCTGCGCACCGGGCATCGCACGGTCAAGGGCGTCACCGGTTACGATCTCACGGCGCTGCTCACCGGATCCGAGGGTACCCTCGGCGTCATCGTCGACGCGACGGTGCGGGTGCGCGCGCTGACCGCTGGCACCGTCGCGACCATCGGTGCGGTTTTTGACACGGTGATGGCGGCGGCCGCAGCCAGCGCTTTGATCACTGCCGCACGGATCCGTCCCGCAGTGATGGAACTGATCGACCCGGTAGCGCTCGGCATGGTGGCCGCGTACCTCGGGCCCGACGGCTCGGCCGGCCTGCCACTCGGCCAGGGTGCATTTCTGCTCGTGCAGACCGACGGACCGGCGGCACTCTCCGAAGCCGAGGCAGCCGTGGTGGTGCTGCGGGCAGCTGGCGGCCAAGCCAGTTTGTCAACGGATGCTGCCTCCGGCGACCGTCTGCTGGCCATTCGTCGCGCCATGCACCCGGCCCTCGAACAATTCGGTCGGGTACTCATCGAAGACGTGTCGGTGCCGCGTTCGCGCATGGCCGAGATGTTCGCCGTCATCGCCGAGATCAGCGCACGAACCGGTATCCCCATTCCCACCGTCGCCCACGCCGGCGACGGTAACCTGCACCCGAACTTCGTCATTCCGCGCGGCGGTGCAGACGATGCGGTGGTGCCCGATGAGATCTGGGCCGCCGCCGACGAGATGTTTCAGGCTGCGCTGGCCTTGGGCGGCACGCTCACCGGCGAACACGGTGTCGGCGTGCTGAAGCGTCGCTGGCTGCGTGATGAGATCGGTGACACGAGCCTCGTTTTGCAACGCCAGCTCAAAGCGGTCTTCGACCCGCTGGGCCTGCTGAACCCCGGCACCATGTTCGACGCCTGAACTGCTGATTCGCAGCCGGTATTGTCGAGTAATGAGCCTCGATCAGCCGCCAGGCCAGCATCCCACCGAACAGCGGTCGAGCCAACACCTGCCCGTGCAGGCGAGTCAGGCTTCGGTGCAACCGGTCTGGAACCAGCCGGTGCTCCCGTCTCGCGCCGGCCCGATCGTACTGGCCGTGATCGGCATCGTGTTCGCGGGGATGGCCCTGCTTGCCGTGTTTTGGTACCTGACCACATTCCTCGGCGCCGACGCCCTGCTCGTCGGGCTGATCCTGGCGCTACTGCCGCTTACGGTGGTGCTGCTGGCGGTGCGCTGGATCGACCGCTGGGATCCGGAGCCGCGACCCGCCCTCATCTTCGCCCTGCTGTGGGGCGCGGGAATCTCCGTCGTCACCGCCTTGGTCTTCGATCTTGGCGTGCAGGTCACGATTGCGGCCAGCGCAGGGGCCCTGACCGGGAGTGATTTCGCATCCGCTGTCGTCCAGGCCCCGATTGTGGAAGAAGTCGCCAAGGGTTTCGGTGTGCTTGCGCTGTTCTGGGCGGTGCGAAGGCACTTTGACGGGCCAGTCGACGGTGTCGTCTACGCCGCGACGATTGCGGCCGGCTTTGCCTTCTCGGAGAATATTCAGTACTTCGGTCTGGCTTTGACCGAGGGCGACGCGCAAAGACTCGGCATGACGTTTTTGCTGCGCGGGGTCTTTTCGCCGTTCGCGCACGTCACTTTCACGATCTGCACCGGGCTTGCACTCGGCCTGGCCGCGAGGCGCAGCGCCAGCCGGGGCGGGGCGGTCGGTTATTTTCTGATCGGTCTGCTACCCGCGATCATTCTGCACGCACTATGGAATGGCAGCACCTTCGTACTCGACGGCGACGCCTCCGTGCTCGCCTATTACGCGGTCGTGCAAGTGCCTCTGTTCATCGCCGCCATTCTCGTAGTTGCCTTTTTGCGCCGGCAAGCGGCTCGCACCACCCTGCGCCGTCTACACGAATATTCGCAGGCCGGATGGTTCACCGCAGCCGAGGTCTCGATGCTGGGCACCGGTTCCGGTCGACGGCAGGCTCTCGCCTGGGGCAGACGCCAACAACGACCGAAGAAAGTCGCGATGCGCCGTTTCATAGCGGATGCGACGCGGCTTGCCTGTGTGCGCGACCGTCTTGTTCGCGGCCAGAACACCGCGGCCCTGCAGGCCCATGAGGCACACCTGCTCGGACTGCTGGTGAATCATCGGGCCGACGTGCTCGGTCAGATCCGGCCGGGTTCGGCGCCAGCGGCACCGTGATCAGGTGGAGTCACGCGGGACAACAGAAACTCGCCGCTTCGGTGGTGTGGCGGTGCCGACGACTCTCCCGATGCGACGAGTTGGTGTGTGTTAAGAGTGCACCCGGAACCCGCCAGGCGCAAGCATTATTTTCGCAACACCCCTGGTATGCAATCCGGGGCGGAATCCGGTTGGATAGGGGTATGACTGATTTGAATTCCAAGCCCGAAATTGATTTCCCAGAGGGCGCTGCGCCCGAACAACTCGAGATCACCGATGTCGTCGTCGGTGATGGCGCTGAAGCTACGGCCGGAGCCACCGTCGACGTGCACTACCTGGGCGTCGAGTTCGCGTCCGGCGACGAATTCGACTCGTCGTGGAACCGCGGCCAGTCGATCAACTTTCCGCTGCGCTCACTCATCGCCGGCTGGCAGGAAGGCATCCCCGGCATGAAGGTCGGCGGACGCCGCAAGCTCGTTGTGCCGCCGCACCTCGCTTACGGACCGGCCGGCTCTGGCCACCGTCTCTCCGGCCAGACCCTGATTTTTGTGATCGACCTGCTCGGCGTGAGCTAACCCACGGCGCCAAGAACGACACGGAACGGGATACGGCTGCTGTAGCTGTATCCCGTTTTGTCTGCGCGCTGGCCTGATCAGCAACGATCAGGTCAGCGCCGCCGTCGGCTCCGGGCCAAGCACAAACCGCCGCCCGGTGATCGAATCCGGTACGATCTCGACAAAAACCGGCTTGACCGTGGGAATCAGCGGGTGCAACGGCAACGCTGCGGCGTCGTCGATGTCCCGCTGGGTGTCGAGCGCGCGGGCCGTTCCATGCACGACGACACTCCATGCTTCTTCGCGGCCCACGCCATCCGTTTCGAACGCGACGTGGTTGTTGACCGTGAGCTCGATCAGTTTGGTGCCCGGAGAAGTACGAAACAGCAGACGCCGGTCGGCGGCGACAAAATTGACCGGAAAAATATCGGGGAGCCCGCCGACGGCCACGGCCAGGCGGCCGAGGCTGGCCGAGAGCAAGGCGTTCCAGCATTCCTCTTCGCTGAGATTCTGCACGCCCGATGCGGCCGCGTTCACGTCGTTGAAAGTCATGCTCCATCGTCACACGCCCCGAGCCACAGGGCGAGCCGGGCCAGCGTGTTTCGTACCGCAGCAGGCAAACTGGCGCCGAGAACGTTTTATCCCCTATGTAGGGTGTTATGCCTGTAAGCTGGAACTTTGCCCAGCGGGGCAGGCACCTGGCGGTGCACAAGCGATTTAATCCTGAGGGGTTTTATCGCGCGTCGCAATCTATTCCTGAGAGGGTTCCACAGTGAGTGCACTACCCGAAGTACCGGCGAAAACGCCACACAGAAGTCCTTCCAAAACCCGTCTCTTTGTCGTTGCAGCGCCTCGAGTGTTCTACCCGGCACTCGGCATCATTCTGGCCGTCGTCATCGTCGCCATCGCCTTTCCCGTGCGCACGGGCAGCGTTCTCGCCCTGTTGCAGGGCTGGGTGGTAGCCGGCCTTGGCCCGTACTACGTGGTTATCGTCGCGGCTTTCGTCGTGTTCGCCATTTGGATGGGTCTGAGTCGTTTCGGCGACATCAAGCTGGGTAAAGACGACGACGAACCCGAATTTGGTCTGATGAGCTGGTTCTCGATGCTCTTCGCTGCCGGCATGGGCATCGGCCTGGTCTTCTGGGGGGCCTCTGAACCCCTTACCTTCTTCACGACTCCAAAGCCGGGCGTGACCGGTGATTCCGCGGATCTCGCCGCCGCAGCGATGACGCAGACCTTCCTGCACTGGGGGTTCCACGCCTGGGCCATCTACGCCGTTGTCGGCCTGGCCCTCGCCTACTCGATCCACCGGAAGGGTCGGCCGGTCTCCATCCGCTGGGCCCTCGAACCGCTCCTCGGCACCCGCCGGGTCAAGGGCCGCCTCGGTGACGCGATCGACGTGATCGCCATCGTCGGTACCCTATTCGGTGTCGCGACCTCCCTCGGACTCGGTGTCAAGCAGATTGCCGCCGGACTGAGCTACCTCGGAGTGGTCGGCGAGGTCACCAATACCCTCCTCATCATTTTGATCATCGTTATCACCATCATCGCGACGGCTTCGGTCGTCAGCGGCGTCGGCAAGGGCATCAAATGGCTCTCCAACATCAACCTCGGCATGGCCGGCCTCCTGCTCGTGGCCGTGCTGCTTCTCGGCCCGACGATGTATCTGCTGCGTATGCTCGTGCAGTCGGTCGGCGGCTACTTCGAAAACGTGGTCGGACTCACCTTTGACACCGGAGCGTTCACTGGCGAGGCCGGCCTGGACTTTCAGGGTGCCTGGACGATCTTCTACTGGGGCTGGTGGATCTCGTGGGCCCCGTTCGTTGGCGTGTTCATCGCGCGCATTTCACGCGGACGTACGGTTCGACAGTTCATTGCCGGCGTGTTGCTCGTTCCGACCCTGGTCACGTTCGTCTGGTTCGCTGTCATGGGCGGCAGTGCCATCCGTCAGGCCTGGGAGGGTGATGGCGGCGGGCTCTTCGACCCGAACGTCGGCATCATCCCCGAGAATGTGCTGTTCAACTTTCTCGGCACCCTTCCGTTCGGTGTGATCCTCTCGGTGCTCGCGGTCATCATCATTGCGATCTTCTTCATCACCTCAGCCGATTCGGGTTCGCTCGTAATTGACATGCTCGCTTCCGGCGGTGACACCAATCCGCCCAAGTGGAGCCGCATCATGTGGGCTGGCCTCGGCGGGCTCGTAGCCATCGCGCTGCTGCTGGCTGGCGGATTAGCGGCTCTGCAGACCGGCGCGATCTTGACCGCCATTCCGGTGAGCATCGTGATGATCGGCATGTGCATTGCCATCTACAAGGCGTTCCGCATCGAACACGAGGTCTTGGTGGCTGCCGAACGCCGCCAGCGTCGTGAGGAGATGGCCCGCCGCATCGGCAAGTCCGTCACCGCGCACCTCGAAGAGAACTTCGACGACCACTTCGGTGATCAGGTCGACGGACACATCGAGGCGGCATTGACCGATGATCCGACGCGGCGCCCGCGCTGGGGTCGTCGTCCGAAGGCATAACACCTGAACCGGGTCAGGGTCGCTACATGCCGTTGGCGGCTCTGACCCGGTTGACCAGATCGCGCCACGGCCCGTTCACCTGGGGTTCGGCGAGCACTACCTCGTGCGGAGCGCACCGAATCCGGTAGGCGAATCGGTCAGGGGTGGCCTCGCTGTCGGTGACGTCATCCCAGGGCAGAGAATTCAAGAACTCTGTCCACGTGCTCGGGTCGGGCTGTTCTTCGACCCGAACTTCCCAGGTCAGGCGGATGCCCGCCATCCCGCCGCTGCGGGAGACGATGACTTTCATATCGTGATGTTACTCCGGTGGCAGCGGTGCAGTGGGCGCGGTCGATGATGGGGGTGGTGTCGGCCGGGCGGGGGGAAGAGGAGCGGGAATCGCCGCCACAACGCCCACCGTCGCCCATGCCTGTAGCACCGCGTTATGGGCGGCACCACCGCTGCCGTACAGTCGCGCCGCGGTGTCGGCCGTCGCCGCAGCGAAAGCAGCAAAGTCGCTCTGACGGTTCAGCGCGGTGCCGGTCAGCGTGTCATACCAAATGTGGCCCGGGGTCTCCCAGGCGTTCCCGCCGAGAGTGTCGGCAACCAGGTAGAACGCGCGGTTGGGAATACCGGAATTGAGATGCACTCCGCCGTTGTCATCGTCGGTTTCGATGTACCCGGTCATATCGCCGGGCTGCGGATCTTTACCCAGCACATCATCGTTGTACGCGGTGCCGGGCGCTTTCATCGAGCGCAGGGCAACGCCCTCGACCTGGTCCGTGAACAGGCCTTCGCCGATCAGCCAACTCGCGTCTGCCGTCGATTGATTTGTGGCGTGCTGCTCGACCAGGGCGCCGAACACGTCGGAGATGGACTCGTTGAGGGCCCCCGACTGGCCACGGTACTCAAGATTGGCCGTGAATTGGGTGACCCCGTGCGTGAGCTCGTGGCCGATCACACTGGGCGAGATAGTGAAGCGGTTGAAGATCTGCCCGTCACCGTCGCCGAACACCATGCGTTCGCCGTCCCAGAAGGCGTTGTCGTATTGTTTGCCGTAGTGCACGGTCGCGTCCATGGGAAGTCCGTTACCGTCGATGCTGTCCCGCCCGAACTGCGTCCAATACAGCATCTGCGTGACGCCGAGACCGTCGTAGGCCTCATTCACGGCCGGGTCGCCGCCGGCAGGCTGCCCCTCGGCGCGCACTTGCCGACCGGGCAGTCGTTCCTGGCCGCCGGCATCTGAAATAGTGCGGTCTGACTCGCCCGGGGTACGCGCCGGCAGGGTGCGAGCTCCGGAATAAGCAAACGGATGCACCCCGTCGCGCAATTGCCGAATCTGCGAGTCCCGCAGCAATGACGCCCGTGCGGCCGCTGCGGCCTGCGCGAATCGGGGTTCGTCAAGTTTCGCCAGCCTGACCAACAGATAGGGCGGAACGATCGTGCACACGGTGTGGAGCGCGGAATTGTCCATGAGCAGAGTCTGGCACTGGCCGCCGACATTGCAACTACGCGTTTTCGCGCGACTGAATAAACTCGTCGCATGCGCTTTGGAATCGTCATCCTTCCACAGGACCCGTGGTCGGTTGCCCGCAGAAAATGGCTCGAAGCAGAGCAGTACGGCTTCGACCACGCCTTCACCTATGACCACCTCTCCTGGCGCTCGCTCGCCGATGAGCCGTGGAACGCGACCATCCCTACCTTGACCGCTGCTGCGGCCGTGACCGAGCGCATCATTCTGGGCACCTGTGTCTCGTCACCGAACTTTCGGCATCCGGTGCCGTTCGCCAAAGATGTCGCGACGGTCGACGACGTTGTCAGCGGCGACGGTCGCGACCCCGTTACGATCGACCGTTATCTCTCGCTCGACAGCGGTGGAACATATTCCCTGCAGAGCATGGATGCGTTTGAGGATGCCGTCGGCCGGGCCGCCGAGCTCGGCTTCACCGACGTGATCAGTCATTGGCCGCGCGAGAATGGAATCTACTCGGGCGATGAGTCGATACTCGGCACGGTCGCGGCCGTTTTCACGTGAATCAGCCAGAGAGACCGGTTGATCGGGGTTTCTGACCGGCGGATGTCTAGGCTGGGTGCATGCGCGCACACGACGACCTCACCCCCCTGGTTCCTCGCACCCCGCTGACCGATCGACTCGGCTGGCTCGGATTGCGCAGCGGCCAGATTTTGCTCGTCATCCTGCTGGCCTCCGTGATCATCTTCGGCCTGGTGCAACTCAAGCTCGTCGTCATCCCGGTGCTGATAGCGATCATCCTCGCCTCAGCGTTGAGCCCGGTGATCAACGGCCTGCGGAAGCGGGGCGTCGCCGCCATCCTGGCCACCTGGATCACCCTGCTCGGCGGCATCGTCGTGTTCGGCGGCATCATCACGCTCATCGTCCTCGCCGTGCGCGACCAGTGGAACGAGCTGTTCTCCTCGGCCTCCGAGGGTATCGACCGCCTTCAGCAGTTCCTCATCGACGGGCCGATCCAGGTCGACGAAAAGCAGATCGCCGACGCCCGCACGGCAATCGTCGATTTTCTCACCAGCAGCCAGTTCGGCACCGGAGCACTTGCCGGGGCATCCGCTGTCTTCGAACTGATCACCGGAGCCGTGCTGCTCATAGTCATATTGTTCTTCTTTCTCAAAGACGGCGGCCAGATCTGGAACTTCTTCCTGACGCCGTTCAAAGGCGAGCGCCTCGCCCGCGGACGCCGCATCGGCCACACCTCACTGCGGGTACTCGGCGGTTACGTGCGCGGCACGGCGATCGTCGCCGCCGTCGACGCCACTGCGATCGGCATCGGCCTTGCAATCTTGCAGGTGCCGCTCGCTCTCCCACTCTCGGTCATCGTTTTCCTCGGTGCGTTCATTCCGTTGATCGGCGCGACCGCGGCCGGCGTGCTCGCAGCCTTGGTCGCCCTCGTCGCGAGTGGGCCGGGCGTCGCCCTCATCGTCATCATCATCGTGATCGCGGTCAACCAACTCGAGGGCAACTTTCTGCAGCCCGTCGTCATGGCGCAGTCGCTGAAGCTGCATCCGCTCGTCATCCTGGTCGGGCTGACCGCCGGAACCATCCTTGGCGGTATCGTCGGTGCCGTACTCTCGGTACCGATCGCGGCCGTCGCCTGGGCCATCGCCAAAGCCTGGAACACACCGGATGCGCCGCGTCCGACTGCCGCAGGGAGCCCGTCGAAGCGTCGCGTTCGCAAACGCTGAACCGATCTGCTCGTGCCACCGCTGGCCGGCGCCGCGCGCCTGTCGGTCGAACAGATTCGAGCGCTCGGAAATGTGGCCGTAGCAACTCGACCGCGAATGGCTCACCTTCGACACGGCGGCAGGCCAGGACGGTGCCGAATTCGAAGCACTGATCCGCTTCGCCGCAACCGGTGAGAAGACGCCCATCGTCTCCACCGAGCACCCTCTGGCCGGCCCGCCCGACCCAGCCGCCCGCCTCGGCCATGCCGTCACCCGTGACGGCGAGTGCCGTCTGTCGCAGACCGAAATCGATACGGCCGAGGAATCGCTCACCCTTGCCCTTGGCATGGAGCTGTACCTGCCCACCGGAACCGTGCTCTCGGCGCCGATGGATGGAGCCGTCATGGTGATCAATGCCGATGCGGTGCGGCTCGAGGGGGACCACTTCGACCTGTGGCTGACCGGGGTTCACCTGGCTGCCGTCGACGGCCGCTTCATGTGGGCCGGAACCATCCTTGGTTTGGCCACTGCACGTCTGACCGTACAGATCAGCCGACTGGACACAGCACTGGATCGATACCTACGGGCAGAGCTACGTCGATATGGTCAACAACGTCACCACCGTCGAACACGGACATCCGCGCATTGCCGAGGCCGCACGCACCCAATAGTCGCTGCGGTACACCAATTCTTGTTTTCACGACGAAGAGCTCGTGCGGTTCACCGAATGCCTCGCCGTGCGCCTTGCGTTCAGCTACACCGGCCGTGAGACCATCCTGTCCGTGCGGGAGGCCTGCCACGGCTGGTCGATCGGAGCGGATGCCGCCTCCTCCTCGGTCGCCGACAACCCCACCAGCGCCGACCATTTTCTGAACGCTCTCGACGAGTGAGTTAGCGACGCGTCTTCGTGGAGGGGAGCGCGCTCGGCTCGGGTTCGGCGATGAAGACCAGGCCGCCGGCGCTATTGGCCGAAAGCATGAGCGCCTCGATCCAGTCACGATTGATAGACGGGGTTCGGTTGCCGAAATACCGGTAGTAGAGCGTGCTCGTCGGGTCGAGCCAGATGGCACTGCGGCCGCTGCCCTCACCGACAGAATCGGTCCAGGTGAAGACGAAACTTTCGCGTCGACGCAGCTTGGTGCTGATCACGATCTGCAAGTGCATCAGAGCGCGATCATCGAAGGTGATCACGTTGCCCGGATTGCCGTAAAGCAATGTACCCAAACGTGCACCTCCTCGATTGTTCCACCACTGTAGCGGTAGCCGGGGTGAGGACAGACCGGTTCATTGCCGCCAATTCCCGCCGGGTGAGCGCGTTCGTCGTCCACTCTGCTAAAGTATGAAGGTTGCCGTTCAACGGCCGCGGATAAAGAGAGCTCAGGCATTTGGCCAAGGGCACCGCGCAGTGAGAGAAAGGGGATCCCACTTTATGGCACTCGAACCAGATGCTAAGAAGGCGATCATCGAAAAGTACGCTACCCACCCAGGCGACACCGGGTCCCCGGAAGTTCAGATTGCAATGCTCACGCAGCGCATCCTTGACCTCACGGAGCACCTGAAAGAGCACAAGCATGACCACCACTCACGTCGTGGCCTGCTTCTCATGGTTGGTCAGCGTCGCCGTCTGCTCGGTTACCTGTCGGACATCGACATCACTCGATACCGCACACTGATCGGCAGCCTCGGCCTGCGTCGCTAATTTATTCGTAGCGAAGGCAGCGTTGATAACGCGAACTTCTTCACAACGGGCCGTCACCTCTTTGGTGGCGGCCCGTTGTGCGTACCGCGTCATCTCGAGACGGGTACCGAAGAGGTGAGAACGGGGTTGCTAGCATAAGGGGTTGGCAATAACGAACGGAAACCACTACGCATGAGTCTCTGGCGCACCAAGAGTATTGAAGATTCGATAGCAGACTCGCTGGAGAAGGGCCACAGCCTTAAACGCACCCTCGGTACCTGGGACCTCATGATCATGGGTGTCGCTGTGGCTGTGGGTGCGGGGATCTTCTCGGTAGGGGCCAAGGCCGCCGGCAGTTACGCTGGACCGTCGGTCACGCTTGCTTTTCTGCTGGCTGCCGTCACCTGCGCCCTCGCCATCATGTGTTATGCCGAGTTCGCCTCCGCTGTGCCGGTCGCCGGCTCCGCCTACACCTTCACCTACGCCACCCTCGGCGAGCTGTTGGCCTGGATCATCGGCTGGGACCTCATTCTCGAGATGCTGACCGCTGCCGCCGTGATCGCCAAATACTGGGGCATCTACCTCAGCACAGTCTTCGACCTGGCCGGCTGGAACGTTCCCGCCACCATCAAGGTGCTTGGCCTGGACGTGAGCTGGGGCGCCTTCGTCATCGTCGCCATCTTCACCGCCCTGCTCGTGCTCGGCACTCAGCTCTCCGCCCGCGTGGCCAGCGTCTTCACGATCATCAAGGTCGCCATCGTCGTCTTCGTCATCATCGTCGGAGCCTTCTTCATCACCCCGAAGAACTACACCCCGTTCATCCCCGCCGAGGTGCCCACAGAGGGCGGCGACGGTGACGTCTGGATGCAGTCGCTGTTCTCCTTCATGACCGGTGCGGCCCCCGCACAGTACGGCCTGTTCGGTCTGCTCGCCGGCGCATCCCTGGTGTTCTTCGCGTTCATTGGTTTCGATGTCGTCGCTACGAGCGCCGAAGAGGTCAAGAATCCGCAGAAGACTCTGCCGAGAGGCATCTTCGCCGGACTGGCCATCGTCACGGTGCTCTACCTCGGTGTGAGCCTGGTATTGACCGGGATGGTGCCGTACACGGTGCTTGCCGACGATCCGAATGCGTCACTCGCCACCGCTTTCGTCGCTGTCGGAGCCGGCTGGGCTGCCCAGATCATTTCAATCGGAATCCTGGTCGGTCTCACGACGGTCATCATGGTGCTGCTGCTCGGCCTCTCCCGCGTACTGTTCGCGATGAGTCGCGACGGCCTGCTGCCGCGCTGGCTGAGCGTCACGACCGAGAAGCGCCGCACTCCGGCCCGGATCCAGATCATCTCCGGTGCCGCCGTCGCATTGCTTGCCGGCCTCACCGACGTCGGGGTGCTCGAAGAAATGATCAACATCGGCACCCTGTCGGCGTTCGTACTCGTCAGCATCGCCGTGGTCGTGCTGCGTAAGAAACGCCCCGACCTGCCGCGCGCTTTCAAGGTGCCGTTCTCCCCGGTGCTGCCGATTCTCTCGGCTGTGCTCTGCATCTGGCTGATGCTGAACCTCACGACCCTCACCTGGGTGCGCTTCGCGGTCTGGCTGGTCGTGGGCTTCATCGTCTACTTTGCCTATGGACGCCGACACTCCGTACTGGGCATCAAGCAGCGTGCCGCTGCCGCCGAAGCAGCCAGGGTCACTGCGGGCGAGGCGACACGCGTCGACTGACGATCATTGTGTGCAAGTTCTCCGCTCGAGCGCGAGCTGGCGAGCAGAGGGGCATTGACCCGGCAGAGCGGCATTGACCGAGCAGATCGGTATTGACCGAGCAGATCGGGGCAACGGTGCCGGAGCGATCCGGGCGATCACTGGAACCTCGGTTATCGGGTGGAGCCGGCCCAGAGCTCCTCGACCGACACGACGAGGGGCGAGGGAACGGCGTTGCTGCCGGAGTACAGCACCAGACCGATGGAACCCACCGATTGCAGGCCGGCCGTCGAGTCGCTCTTGCTGACCTGCCAGGTGCTGGGTTCGGCCGTGCCAACTTTCCATACCTTGGCTCGAATCGCCGTGGGCGAGACCCCAGTGACCTGCAATCGAAGTTGCAGTCGATTTCCGGGTGTGTAGGTGAGCCCTGGAACGATCAGATCCACCACGGTCGTATTCGTGCGCCGAATCTGCAGCTTGACGCTGCCGCTCGGCGCCACGACGATCCTGGCTCCGTAGGACGCGCTGCCGATACGCCGACCGATGACCGCGATGTAGGCAGACCCGGTAGTCGGTCGCACGAGGTTGAGGCTCGTGCGCACCTCGGTGTCCTGACTGGACACTCCATTCAGGTAAGTACCCCGGGTGCTTCCCGGCGTCGTGGTCAGCTGCGCGACTCCGCGTGCCACGGAGAAGCCCGTGGCTGCGGTCCACGAACCTCCCAGCTCGGCTGATCCCAGGGCGCCGGTGACGGTGCGACCGAAGGTGTCGGAGGCCAGGACGCCGCTAAGTCGGGCGACCTCGGACGCGGCCAACGTGAACGCACCAACGCAGTAGGCAATGGACGTTGTCGTGCTGGGTTTGGCCGGGGCCTCCCCAACGCCTTGGCAGTTTGACAGGAAGCCCGAACTTTTCAGCGAAATCGTGCTGAGTCCGGCCCAAGCGCGCGTGATGACCGGAAGGTAGGTCGCCGAGTCGAGCAGTCCGGTGCGGATGCCGTACGCCATCGCGTAGACGAAGAGCGCCGTAGCGCTGGTTTCGGGCGCTGGAAAGAGTGACGGGCTGAGCAGGCTGCTGCGCCACATCCCGTCAGATCCCTGGAGCTGGGCCAGCCGGGCGGCCATCGTCTGGAGCATGGTTTTGTACTCGGTGTACTCGGTGTACTGCGGGTCTGCCGGCGGCAATACCATCAGCGTGCGCGCCATCGCCCCGATCACCCAGCCGTTACCGCGCGCCCACATGACCTTGTGGCCGAGCGAATCTCGCTGTCCGACGTACTTGCAATCCCGCCACCACAGCTGTTCGCTAACATCGAACAGCCCGTCGGCGGTGCAGCCGGGCCGCACCGGCGTCGTGCCGTCGTTCTTGAGAAAATTGTAGAACTGCGAATGCTTCGCTTGATAAGTGGACTTGCCGGTTCGGGTAGCCCAGCGCGGCCACAGGGGTAGGCCCATGAACATCGAGTCGATCCACCAATAGCGATTGGGTGCGAGGCTGAGGTCCTCGGCCATGAACCCGTCGGATGGCGCAAGGTTTGCATTCACCCCGACATTGGCGGAGTCCTGCCAGACCTGGATGGCCGCACGGCTGTCGGGGTTCGACGTGGGGCTTGACGGTGCGTCGGCGTTCCAGTTGTTTCGTGTGCCCCAGGATTGCAGCCACTGCCGGTAGGTCGGATCGTTGGTTTCCTGAACGAGGGCCTCTACCCCCATGAAATAGGGGGCCCATTTCCAGCCGGCGTCGGAGCTCGCTCCGCCATTGTGCGCATAGAAATAGTCGGTTGCGGACCGCGCGGCCTGCACGATCGATGAACGGGATGGCAGTGCCGCGGTAGCGGCCTGCGAGGTCTGCGCGGTCGGCAGAACAACGACGATAACAGTCATGAGCAAGGCAAGGACGGTTTTCATGGTGTCAAAATACTCGCGGGCCGTCGTTCTGGCAATGCTGACGCCGGTGGCTTCGAGTGGGTCTGTTACGCTGAACGGGGCCGATTTTATGGAATCGACTCGTCCAACTCGCCTGTCATACGGGCACGCGAGCCTTCGTCGCCAGAATGGCGAGAAGCAAACTTAAAGGAGAAAACCCCCACATGGAGGGTCCAGAAATCACGTTCGCCGAAACCGTTATCGATAACGGCAAGTACGGCAAGCGCACCATCCGTTTTGAAACCGGGCGTCTCGCCCAGCAGGCGCAGGGCTCCGCCGCCGCGTACATCGACGAAGAGACGATGCTGCTCTCCGCCACGAGCGTCAGCAAGCAGCCGAAGGACAACTTCGACTTCTTCCCGCTGACCATTGACGTCGAAGAGCGCATGTACGCTGCCGGCCGCATTCCCGGCAGCTTCTTCCGTCGCGAAGGCCGCCCGTCGACCGACGCGATCCTCACCTGCCGCCTGATCGACCGGCCGCTGCGCCCGTCGTTCGTCGACGGTCTCCGCAACGAGATCCAGGTTGTCATCACCGTCCTCGCCATCGAGCCCGACGAACTCTACGACGTGCTCGCCATCAACGCGGCCTCGATGTCGACCCAGCTTGCCGGGCTTCCGTTCTCCGGACCGATCGGTGGCGTTCGCGTCGCCCTCATTCCTGACGAGAACGGTGGCGGCCAGTGGGTTGCCTTCCCGAAGCACTCGCAGCTGGATGACGCCGTGTTCAGCATGGTCGTCGCCGGCCGCGTTGTCACGGATGCCGCCGGCACGCAGGACGTCGCGATCATGATGATCGAGGCCGAAGCCACCGATGCCGCCTGGAACCTGATCAAGGGTGGCGCCATCGCGCCCAACGAAGCCGTCGTTGCCCAGGGCATCGAGGCCTCGAAGCCCTTCATCAAGCAGCTCGTTTTCGCGCAGCAGCAGGTAGCCGACGCTGCGGCCAAGCCGACTGCCGACTTCGCGCTCTTCCCGCCGTACCAGCCGGCCACGTACGATGCTGTCGCCGCCCTGTCCTACGACCAGCTCAAGACGGTCTACACGATCGCCGACAAGGTCGAACGTCAGAACGCGGACGACGCGCTCAAGGCATCCGTCAAGACCGCCATCGCGGCCAAGGTCGAAGCCGGCGAGCTCGACGCGAGTGCCAACAACCAGGTCAACGCGGCATACAAGTCGGTCACCAAGCTCGTCGTGCGCTCCCGCGTGCTCAACGAGGGCATCCGTATCGACGGTCGTGGACTGGCCGACATCCGTCCGCTCGACGCCGAGGTTGCGGTCATCCCGCGCGTGCACGGCTCGGCCATCTTCCAGCGCGGTGAAACCCAGATTCTGGGCGTCACCACCCTGAACATGCTCAAGCTCGAGCAGTCGATCGACTCGCTGAACCCGGTCACCAAAAAGCGCTACATGCACAATTACAACTTCCCGCCCTACTCGACCGGTGAAACCGGTCGCGTCGGAACGCCGAAGCGCCGCGAAATCGGCCACGGAGCGCTTGCTGAGCGCGCCCTGGTTCCCGTGTTGCCAACGCGTGAGGAGTTCCCGTACGCCATTCGTCAGGTCTCCGAGGCGCTCAGCTCCAATGGATCCACCTCGATGGGTTCCGTTTGCGCCTCCACCCTGTCGCTGCTGAACGCCGGCGTGCCGCTGCGCGCCCCGGTTGCCGGCATCGCGATGGGCCTGATCAGCGACACCGTCGACGGCCAGACTCGCTACGCGGCTCTCACCGACATCCTCGGCGCCGAAGACGCCCTCGGTGACATGGACTTCAAGGTGGCCGGCACGAGCGAATTCATCACCGCGATCCAGCTCGACACCAAGCTCGACGGTATCCCCGCCTCGGTCCTGGCTGGCGCGCTGACCCAGGCGAAAGACGCCCGCACCACGATCCTCTCCGTGCTCAACGCGGCGATCGACGCTCCCGACGAGATGGCGCCCACCGCGCCCCGCGTCATCAGCGTGCAGATCCCCGTCGACAAGATCGGCGAGCTGATCGGCCCGAAGGGCAAGACCATCAACTCGATCCAGGACACCACCGGTGCCGACATCTCGATCGAGGAAGACGGCACCGTGTACATCGGCGCCGTCGACGGGCCGTCGGCGGAGGCCGCTCGGGCCCAGGTCAACGCCATCGCGAACCCGACCAACCCCGAGGTTGGCGAGCAGTTCCTGGGAACCGTCGTCAAGATCGCCGCGTTCGGTGCCTTCGTCTCGCTGCTTCCGGGCAAGGATGGTCTGCTGCACATCTCTGAGGTGCGTAAGCTTGCAGGTGGCAAGCGTGTCGAGAACGTCGAAGACGTGCTCGGCGTCGGCCAGAAGGTTCTCGTGGAAATCACGAAGATCGATGACCGTGGCAAGCTGTCGCTCGCCCCGGTGCTCGACGAGGCTGCTGACACCGAAGGTCGCGCTGCGGCTTCCGACAGCGCAGACGCGTCGACCGAGGTCTAAGCTGCCCCAATAGATCTCCCGATCACCTCTCGCCAGGTCGGTCGGGTTGACGGAAGGCCCGCACTGCTTGCAGTGCGGGCCTTTTCGCGTCCGTTGCCCGAGTGGCAGCGTGTGCTTGACTTGTCGTGCCTGATCTCCGGACTACGTTCGCGGCCTGACACATAGACGGTTATTTCAGCTCCTGTAGTTCTGTGTCGAACAACGCCTGTTCCGGCGCACTTACCACTGGCCTGACTCAGCTGCGCGTTCTGATTTCCAGGATGGTGAGAACGTGCGGGCTTGTGGCGGCGGCAGAGCCGCCGGCGAAGATCGCGGCGTTGAGCGATCCGCGGCAGTTCAAACCGGAATTGTCCACGCTGTGCGATGTGCAAAATGTCGCCAGGACGCGCTCAACCGCGTTATCAAGAGCTCCGTCGAGGCGATGGACACCCCGCGTCTCCGCTTTGTTGATGCGTCGCAGGACCCGCCGGGCATCTAGTTGAAAGAATCATAAGGTAGCGATATACTCAGATCGTGCTGAGTTCTGGTCTAACCGTCGCCCAATTAAAGTCCGACTTGTTCAAGTCGTTGGGACATCCGTTGCGCGTGCAGGTTCTGGAACAGCTCGTTGCCGGTGAACGCTCGGTGGGTAGCCTAGCCGAGACGCTCGGTTGCGAGCTATCCAACCTGTCGCAGCAGCTTGGCGTGCTGCGTCGTGCCGGCGTGGTCGCAACGCGCCGCGAGGGAAACTCCATCTTCTATGCCCTGAAAGATGCGAGTGCAATTGAGTTGCTGGCCGCGGCCAAGCGCATGGTGCTGGCCAACCTGGCGGACTCGCACGCCCTGCTCCGCCACCTCGAAACGGAATAGTCCTCGAAACAGAATAGTGCTCGACCACGGCTGGTCGGGTGCCGTCAGCGTGTCTACAGGTCGTTTCCGGCGTAAGAGAGGTTGAAACTCTTGTTCGCGAGCGGAAAATCGGGAACGATCGTCTCCGACAGGGCCTGCGGCACGGCGGGCCAGTTCAGAAACGACGGGTCGACGATCTTCACCCGGCTGAGTGTGCCGTCGGCGGCGAGTTCGACTCGGTGCGTCGTCGTACCCCGCCAGGCTTCGACGAGGGCCAGGCCCGTGCCGGTCGAGGTGGGGTTCACGCTGAACGCGGTACCGGTGTGACCCCGCAGACGCGGCAGCAGGTCGAGCACGACGGCGGTCGAGACCTCGAGTTCGCGCGCGCGCACGGTGTACCGGGCCAGTACGTCGCCGCCTTCTTCGGTGACGACGTGAAAGACTTCGCCGAGGTTGACGAACGGATGCTCCAAGCGCGCATCCGAAGCGATGCCCGACGCGCGAGCGACGTAGCCGAGCGTTCCAATCGTGAGGGCCTGTGCCCGGGACAACCGGGCTGTTCCGGTGAAGCGACCACGCACGATGGCATGGCCAAGAGTGATGCCGACCAGTTCGGCCACGGCCGCGCTCACTCGGGCGAGCTCGGCGGCAGCGGGGAGAGCGGTCACGCGCGTACCGCCGACGCTGAGAGCACCGCGCAGCAGGCGATGCCCCGTGACCGACTTGTTGATGCGCATCAGTTGCTCACGCAGACCCTGCGCGTGCGCGTCGATGATGCCGAAGCCCACGTCGTTGGCGAGCGAGCCGAGGTCGGTCACATGGTTGTAGAGGCGTTCGAGCTCCAGTAGCAGGGCACGCAGGAGCCGGTCCGGCTCGGAGACCTCGATACCGCCTGCCTGCTCGACGGCCATGACAAAAGCGAGGGAGTGGCCGATGGCAGTGTCACCGCTGATCTGTTCGGCCAAAAGCACGCCCTCGGCCGCGGTCTTGCCCTCGAACACTTTCTCGACACCGCGATGCAGGTACCACTGGCGGGCTTCCATGCGCACGATGGTCTCACCCACGACGGAGAACCGAAAGTGACCGGGCTCGATGATGCCGGCGTGGATCGGGCCGACCGCGATTTCGTAGACGCCGGGGCCTTCCACCGGCACGAATGGAAACGACTCAACGTCGGGCTCAAACTCCGGCACGACGGCATTGGCGCGCAGCATCGGGTACCAGCCGCGCGGCCAGTGGCCATGGCGCACCAGACGGTGTGGCTGCGGGTGGTTGCGGGGAACGATACCGTACAGGTCGCGTATTTCGCGTTCGAAGTTGCCTGCTGAGAGGGATATTTCGGCGAGGCTGGGAATCCAGGCGTCGTTTTTCGGCACACTGACCGAGAGGTCTGCGCGCAGCGACGGCGTGATTCCGACGAAGGAATACACGATGCGAAAGTCGTCGTCGTCCTCGTGGCAGGCGACGAGGGCCAGCCGGCTACCAGCATCCAGCAGCGCGCTGGCAGCGCTCGGCAGTTGGGAACGGCTCAGGTATCGCAGTTCAGTTCCACCAGCAGCCAGGTTATCGGCGGCCAGGTCTTGCGGCGTTCGCTCATCACGCATCAGTTGCTACCTCCCAGAACGGCTGTGGCCTGCAGCAGAAGAGTGCCGACCGGTTCGGCGACGAACGCGACCGTCGCCGTCGTCGCCAGGGCCAAAATGATCGGCAGGCGTGGACCGTGGGCCGAGTAGTCGGGGGTGAATCCAACGCCCTCCGCGGGAGGGCCAAGAGTCATCTGAACGGTCAAACGGGTAAACGCGGCGAAGATCACGAGTAGCAGCACCAGGGCCGCTCCGATGACGCCGCCGAGGCCTACCGACCAGCCAGCCATGATGATGCCGACCTCGGAGAAGAAGATGCTGAACGGCGGAAAACCGACGATGGCTGCCATGGCGATAAGCCACGGCACGGCGAGGCCGGGCCGTCGCACCAACAGGGCGCGCACGTCTGCGATCACCGGGGTGCCCTCGACTTTGAGGATGCGCCCGGAGATCACGAACAGAGTCGCCTTGATCAGGCCGTGGCCCAGAACGTACAACAGCACCGAGGGGAGCGCGGCTGGACCGATAGCGACCCCGATGGCCATGAGGCCCATGTGTTCGATGCTGGAATAGGCGAGCATCCGCTTATAATCGCGTTGACGGATGAGCAGCGACGCGGCTACGAGGAGAGAGAGCAGGCCGCCGATGCTGAGCATGATGCGCAGAAACTCCGGGCCGATCACGAGATTGGTGATGGACTGGATGCGCAGGATGGCGTAGAGAGCGACCGAGAGCAGCACGCCGGACATGAGGCCGGAGACCGGCGCCGGCGCCTGGCTGTGGGCATCCGGCAGCCAACTGTGCATCGGAGCGAGGCCGGCCTTGGTCGCGAAACCCAGCACCGCGAGAGCGCCGCCGGCGGTGATGAGCGCCGGGTCGAGGCCGAGGTTTGACTGGCTGAGCAGCAGCCAGGACAGCGTGGGGGTGTCGGTGCCGACGGACGCGGCGTAGATGAAGCCGATGCCCAACAGCGCGATGGCCACGCCGACCGAACCGAGGATGACGTACTTCCAGGCCGCCTCGAGGGAGCGACCGGTTCGGTGGTGACCCACGAGGAAGGCGGTGGCGATGGTGGTCGCCTCGACGGCGGCCCACATCAGGCCGATGCTGTCGGCGAGAACGGCGAGGGACATAGCCGCCAGGAACAGGGCGATGAGGGCCTCGTAGCTGGCAGCAACTTTCGTGCGGCTCGATGCGGCGCTGCTGAGCCCGCCCCAGGTTGCAATGAGGCCAACGGCTCCGACGACGCTGATCATGTAGGCCGAGAGAGCGTCGGCGCGCAGCATGCCGCCGCCGGTTTCGGGCACGGCACCGTTCAGCACGGCGCTAACCAGCACCAGGCCGGCGATCAGGACAGCGCTCGACGCGGCGACGCCGACGAAACGGCGGAGCGCGGAGGTGCCCGGCAGCAGGCTGAGCCCGGCAAGGGCGAGCGGGCCGACCAGGGGAATCCACAGTATTAAGGACATCAATCGTGCAACTCCCTGAGCTGATCGACGGCCGTGCCGCCGAACTTGGTGCGCATGCGGCCCGCGAATACATGCAAAATAAGCACCACCAGCAAAACATCGAGCGAGAACGCGAATTCGAGCAGAATCGGCACCCCGCCGCTGGTGAGAAACGTAATCGTGGCGATGCCGTTGTCGAGCAGCAGAAAACCGATGAGCTGCGATCGGGCACGTCGCCGGCTGATCAGCAGCAGAAATCCGATGAGCACCATGGCGAGGCCGATCGGGGCGGCATGACCGGTGCTGCTGCTGCCGAGACCGAAGACACGACTGACGACGACATAGCTGAGGATGGTCAACAGGGTGACCGTCAAGAGGGCAGCGGTCGGGTTGAGCCGGGGCGATTCCTGAATTTGCTTTATTGATGCCTTGGATTGGTAGGCGAGCACCCAGGGAAGGCCGATGCCCTTGACCGAGAGGATGAGGAGCGACACGAGCACCAGCTCAGGCTCGCCCTCGGCGATCCCGATGACCGCCACGAGAGCGGCGAGAGCGATGCCTTGCAGGGCGAGTAGTCGAATCGATGCGAGCAAGGAGTGTCGCCAGACCATGAGCGCGCTCGTCAGCAGCAGTGCCCCGGCGCACAGGCCGATCAGTTGGGGGTAGATGTTCTCAAACACGGATGCTCCTCAGGCGACCAGGTAGGAGGCGGTGACGGCGAGGAAAGCGAGGGCGAACGAGCCGGCGAGCAGCTCCGGCACCTGGAACAGACGCACCTTGGCCAGGAAGATCTCGCCGACACTCAGCACTACACCGAGTACGAGTACCTTCACGGTGATGCTCACGACACCGACAGCCAAGCCGAGAGCGCTGAAATCGGTCAGGACGCCCCACGGCACGGCCAGGTTGCTGACCAGGCCGAGCAGGGCGGCCAGCTTCAGCCAGGAGCCGACTTCGAGCCAGGCCAGGTCGCGCCCGCTCGCTTCCAGGATCATCGCCTCGTGCAGCATGGTCACCTCGAGGTGGGTGCCCGGATTGTCAATGGGAAGTCGGGCGGTCTCGGCCATGATGGCGATCGACAGGGCGACGAGGGCCAGCACGCTGACCGGCGAGATGATCACCTCGGGGGAGAGCAGCCGGGTTTCAACGATGACCGACAGGGTACTGGTTCCGGCCGGGATCGAAAATGCGTAGATGGAGAGCAGCAAAGTTGGCTCAACGAGCGCCGCGACTGTCATATGCCGGCTGGAGCCCATGCCGCCGAAGGCTGTTCCACCGTCCAGGCCGACGAGCGCGAGGGCCACGACGCCGATCAGCATGACGGAAACGATGACGAACAGATCGCTGGGAACCAGAGCGAAGGGAATGGTGCCCACCAGCGGCAGCAGTACGCAGAGCAGCAGGCTGGACACGACCAGGGCGACCGGGCCTGCCCTCAGCATCCAGCTGCTGTCGGTGGCTCGTACCGGGTTCTTTGCCAGCAGCTTGCGCACGTCGCGCCACGGCTGCCAGATTCCGGCGCCGGCTCGGCCTTCGATCGTGGCCCGCACCTGGCGGATCACCCCGATCAGTACCGGGGCGAGGAAGATGAACAGGACGACCTGCACGAAGGCGATGATGATGGCGTTCATAGCGAGACCACGATCAGCACGATCAGAAGAGCAACGAAAGAATAGGACAGGTAGCGGTGGATGCTGCCGTTGGCGATGTGGCGCACGACGATTCCGTAGCGCTGAAACAGGTTGAGTACCGGTCGATACAGCCGGGTTTCAAAGACATCCGATACTCGTTGTTCCACCCGTACCCGTTCCACCAAATATCGAGACTCGGCCACGTGCGTGACCTGCACGTCGCGCGACGGTTTGAGCACGTCGTCGAAGACTCGCACGAGCGGCTCGGCGTAGGAGGTCGCGGTGTACTGCATGCGCGGCCTCGCCCGGGAGCCGCCGCCGCCCCAGGGCAGCTCGACCGTGCGATGTGGATACCGACGGGCCGACACGATGATCGAGATGATCACCGGAATGGCCACCAGGACCGAGAGCACGACGAGCATGATCGGGTCGAGCACCGCCCCGATGCCCGGCAGCGAGACGCCGCCGAGACCGACGGACTGCACGGCGGCGCTCGGGTTCGCACTGACGGTGTGCGCTACGAGCGCGGCAATCGGGCCGGGGAGAAGCCCCAGGGCAAGCACGAAGAGGGCGCCAAGGACGAGGGAGAGTTGCATGAGCGGCGGCACCTCGCGGGCATCCGCTGCTTCAGCGCTGCGCGGTCGGGCGAGGAAGGCGATGCCGTAGGCCTTGACGAAGGTGAGCAGGGCGAGGCCGGCGGTGAGGGCAATCACAGCGACAGCGAGGGGCATGGCAACGGATGCCGCGACCGAGACGACCGCTCCGTCAAGGCGACCGCCGTGAATGAGCGACTGCAGCAGCATCCACTCGGCGACGAAGCCGCTCGTGATTGGGATCGCAGCAGCGCCGAGGCTGGCGATGCCGAACGCGGCGGCAGTGACGGGCATGCGGGCGCCAAGCCCGCCGAGCCGGTCGAGGTTGCGTTCGCCGGTGGCATGGATGATGGCGCCGGCGCCGAGGAACAACGTCGATTTGAACGCGGCGTGGCTGACGGCGAGGAGCAGGGCGGCCACAAGCGCGGCATCCGCTGCCGCTTGCGCGTCGTAACCGCGCAGCAGCATGCTCGCGCCGAGTGCGAGAAAGACCAGACCCATGTTTTCCGTTGTCGAGTAGGCCAGCAGTACTTTGAGATCGCTCGACACGGAGGCCTGCAAAATGCCGTAAAGAGCGGATGCGCCGCCGACCACCATGATCGCGATGCCCCACCAGGCGGGGCCATCGGGCAGGAGTCGCACAGAGACCAGCAGACCGCCGTAAACGCCGATCTTGACCATGGCACCGCTCATCGCGGCCGAAACGTGGCTGGGCGCTTCGGGGAGCACCCGGGGTACCCACACGTGCAGCGGCACCAGTTCGGCCTTGCCGCCGAAGCCGAGCAGAAGCAGCACGAAGGCTACGTTCGCGGGCACGGGTTCGATCGCCTGCAGATTGATGAAGCTCGTTCCGCCCGACGCGGCGGCGAGCACGGCGAAGCCGGCGAGGATGAAGAAGAAGCTCAGCTGCGACATCGCCGAATACCAGATACCGGCCGAAGCGACCGTTGCCCGGCTGGCATGGTCGGCCAGCAATAGCACTGTGGAGCCGAGGGTCATGATCTCCAAGGCCAGCAGAAACGAGACCGAATCCGTCGCGGCGGGCACCAGCTGCATGCCCACGAGGAACATCGGCATGGCGACCCACGCTGTGCGGCTCGCGTCGGGTCCATGGGTGGAACTCATCGCGTAGAGCGATACGAGGATGCCCACACCCGAGACGATGAGCATGAACAGGCCGCCGAGACGATCGGGGGCCAGTAACAGCGGGTCTATGGGCAGGGCAATCGTAATGCGCAGGCCGCCGGTGGCGCCGAGCATGGCCCCGAGGCCGGTCAGGAAGCCGGTCACCGCGATGAGGGTGCAGAGCACGCCGACCGCCCGCGACCGCAGAGACGGTGCTGCTGTCAGGGCGGTCAGCACGGCCAGCGCGCCCAAGCCGAGTTGCAGGAGCAATCCTGCACCGATGCCGCTCATCGGCCGGTCATTCGTCGCAAGGCTCGCACAATATCGGTCGGCTCCGGCGGGCTACCCGGCACCTCGATATCCACGTGCACGAAATCGGAAACGGGCCCGATGATGCCGTATCCGTCGCGGAAGGCGCCGCCGTGCAGGGCACAGTCACCGACTGCGATCACGAACCGGGGCGTGGGGGTGGCCTCGATGGTGCGCAGCAGGGGCTGGGCCATATTTCGAGTCACGCTGCCGACGATGAGCAGCACGTCGGCGTGCCGCGGTGAGGGAACCAGGCGCACGCCGTAGCGTTCCACGTCGTAGACGGGGCCGAACGCGGCGGCCACCTCGAGCGCACAGTCGTTGCAGCCACCGGCATTGATGAAACGCACCTGCACACTGCCACCAAAGGCTTCAGCCCCGGCAAACAGCGGCGGGGTAGGCGGTGCCGGTTCGGCAATGCGTGCGCCGTGCCGAATGAGAGTGGTCAATCGCAGGAAACTCATCCGAGTCTCCGATGTGCATGCATGTTCACGAAACTGGTGCCTTCTCTGGGGAACGCGAAGTCGAAGGGTGAAGGGCAGGCGACGGATTCTACGGTGCGTCTGGTTGTGTGCAAGACTACCAACGCAGTTGACTTCATTACTTCTTTATATAACTATATGGAGAATTTAGCAAATAGATTGCGGCGGGTGAGCACTGGCTACCCCCGGCGGTCGAGTAACGGTGTCAGGCGATACGAGATAACCTCCCCCATCGCGAGCGATGTCTCCGTGCGCTCCACGCCGTCGCAGGCGAGGATCGTTCCGTCGATACGAAACAGGTCGGCGGCATCCGTGCAGACCACCCGCACGAGGAGGTCGGCCGGTCCGCTCATGCCGTGAGCCTGCACGATTTCAGGGATCAGCGCAAGGTCGGTCACGATCTGCGCAAGCCGTTTCTGCTGCACGTGCACCTCGATGAACGCGGTCAGCGGGTAGCCGAGGGCGGCAGGATTGATGCGGCGATCGAAGCCGAGAAAGGAGCCAGAGTCTTCCAAGCGCTTCATGCGTGCCTGCACGGTATTGCGGGAGAGCCCGAGCGTGTCGGCGAGCGCAACGAAGGTACTGCGCGGGTCGGCGGAGAGTGCTTGGAGGAGCTTGGTGTCGGTCTTGTCAAGGCTGTACATAGTGCAAAACATTAACACGGTCTGGCGAGCCTGAATAGGGCACTCTGCACACTATTTTTGACAGCGGTTGTGCTCTCTGTCGGGTCGACATAGGCTCACGTCAACTTTAGCAATGACGCTCGGAGCGCCCCATGATTGATTCCTCACCCCAGCTCGTGCAGCTTCTCGCGATTGACGGCGAGCGAAAACCCCGCGGTGACTTCGACCCGTGGGTTGAAGACCTCGATGGAACGGCCCTTCTGGCGCTGTACCGGGACATGGTCGTGGTGCGCCGCATCGACACCGAAGCAACCGCCCTTCAACGCCAGGGCGAACTTGGCCTGTGGCCTCCGCTGCTCGGCCAGGAAGCCGCCCAGGTGGGCTCGGCCCGCGCCCTGCGCAGCGACGACTTCATCTTTCCCAGCTACCGAGAGAACGCTGTCGCCTACTGCCGTGGCGTGAACCTCATCGACATCGTCAAGGTCTGGCGCGGCAACGCCCAGTCCGGCTGGGACCCGTACGCGGTCAACATGGCTACACCAGCCATCATTATCGGCGCGCAGACCTTACACGCCACCGGCTGGGCGCTCGGTGCCCAGCGCGACGACGTCGATTCCGTCGCCATCACCTACTTCGGCGATGGTGCCACGAGCCAGGGCGACGTGAACGAGGCCATGGTCTTCGCGGCGAGCTTCCAGGCCCCGGTGGTCTTCTTCTGCCAGAACAACCAGTGGGCTATTTCCGAGCCGGTCGGGGTGCAGGCGCACCGCAATATCGCCGATCGTGCGCCGGGTTTCGACATCCCCAGCCTGCGTATCGATGGAAACGACGTGATCGCAGTCATGGCAGCAACCCGCATGGCCCTCGACCGGGCCCGCACCGGCGGCGGCCCCACCTTCATCGAAGCGGTCACCTACCGCATGGGACCACACACCACAGCGGATGACCCCACCCGCTACCGAGACCCGGCGGAATTGGCCGAGTGGAAGACGCGCGACCCCGTGCTGCGTCTGCACCGGCTGCTGAACAGCCTCGGTCAAATCACGCCCGAGGTCGAGGCGGCCACTGCGGCGTTGGCCGATGCCGCAGCCGCCGAACTTCGTGCGGGCTGCATCGGCATGCCCGACCCCGAACCGCTGAGCGTGTTCGATCACGTCTACGCCACCTCCAATGCCACCCTCGAGCGCCAGCGCACCGACTACGCCGGCTACCTCAGAAGCTTTGCAACGGAACACGATAGTGCCGAACAGAACCGAAAGGCCTGACGACCATGACCTCCCTGATGACCCCGGCAATCGTGTCGACGGTTCCCGGCCTCAATGCGCCGCAACCCACCCCGCTCAGCGAGACCAAGACCCTCACCATGGGCAAGGCCATCAACGAGGGCCTGCGCCAAGCCATGCTCGATGACCCCAAGGTTGTGCTGCTCGGCGAGGATATCGGAGCCCTCGGCGGCGTCTTTCGGGTGACCAGCGACCTGCTCGCCCAGTTCGGGGCTCGCCGGGTCATCGACACCCCACTCGCCGAATCCGCGATCATCGGCACCGCCGTTGGCCTGGCCTATCGCGGCTACCGGCCCGTCTGTGAGATTCAGTTCGACGGCTTCATCTTTCCCGGCTTCGACCAGATCGTCAGCCAGGTCGCCAAATTCCACTACCGCACCCAGGGCGCCGTGCGCATGCCGATCACAATCCGGGTGCCGTTCGGCGGCGGAATCGGAGCGGCCGAACACCACTCCGAATCGCCGGAGGCGTACTTCACCCACACCTCTGGCCTGCGAGTGATCGCCGTTTCCAACGCTCAGGATGCCTACAGTCTTATTCGCCAGGCCATCGCGAGCGACGACCCGGTGCTCTACTTCGAGCCCAAGCGTCGCTACCACGTGAAGGGCGAGGTCGTGCCAGAGCTCGGGCTTCCGATGGAGCGGGCCGTCATCGTGCGCCCCGGAACGGATGTCACACTCCTCACCTACGGGGCGCTCGTGGCGACCGCACGGGACGCGGCACTCGCCGCCGCCGACGAGGGCGTGTCGATCGAGGTCATCGACCTGCGCTCACTGTCACCGGTGGATTATGCAGTGGTGGAGGCATCCGTTCGTAAAACCGGGCGGCTCGTCGTGACGCACGAGGCGGCCCGATCGGGCGGACTCGGCGGCGAGATCATCGCGACCATCACCGAACGCTGCTTCAGCTATTTGGAATCCGCGCCGGTGCGCGTCACCGGCTTCGACGTGCCATACCCGCCGGCCAAGCTGGAAAGCCACCATCTGCCCGATCTCGACCGCATTCTCGACGGTGTCGACCGGGTCATGGGGCGACGATGATCAAGGTCTTCAAGCTGCCCGACCTCGGTGAAGGGCTCACCGAATCAGAGATCGTTGCCTGGCTCGTGGAGCCGGGCGATGAGGTCACGCTCAACCAGCACATCGCCGACGTTGAAACGGCCAAAGCCGTGGTCGAACTGCCCAGCCCGTTCGCCGGAGTCGTGCGCGAGCTGCACCAACCGGCCGGGGTAGTCGTGCACGTCGGCGAACCGATCGTCTCCTTCCAGATCGACGCCGCCGATGAGCCCACAGATTCGTCGCCAACAACGGATGCTGCGGGTGCGGATCCGTCTGCGTCTGCGTCTGCGGAAGCGGATGCGTCTGCATCTCCGGCTGCGGATGCGTCTGCATCTCCGGCCGAGCAACGCGAGGCCAATCTGGTCGGCTACGGCCCCGCCATCGAGCGCGGCGGACACCCCCAGCGTCGCGCCCGCACGGGAGCCGGTGCGTCGGTACCCGCAGTACCCGCGGCACCCGTCGAACCGCCCACCGCGGTACCCACGGCAGCATCGACCGCAGTAGCTAGCGCAGCACCCACCGCGGCACTCGCCGAACCGTCCGCCGCGGTACCCACGGCAGCAGCGACCGCAGTAGCTAGCGCAGCACCCACCGCGGCACCCGTCGAACCGTCCGCCGCGTCGTCCGCTGAGGAAAGACCGCGCTCGACGCCGCCGGTGCGCGCCCTGGCTCGTGACCTCGGGATTGACCTCACTATGGTCACCGGCACCGGAAAAGACGGCCTGATCACGCGTGATGACGTTCGCGCCCGTATCACCGAGTCAGCGCCGATCCCCGACCTGCACGGGTCCGTGTCACCCGGTGCTGCGGCTGCCCGGCCGGCCACGAGCGGTGACCACCTGGGCGAGACCCGTTCGCCGATCAGAAGCCTGCGCAAACTCACGGCCGCCGCTACGGTGCAGAGCGCGTTCACCGCGCCACACGTAACCGAGTTTCTCACCATCGACGTCACCCCGACTGTCGAACTGCTGGCTTCGCTGCGTGCCGACCGGCAGTTCGCCGATGCGGGCATCGGTATTCTCGCCGTGGTGGCCAAGGCGCTCTGCCTGGCCGTGGGCCGCACGCCGTCGGTGAACACCCGGTGGGATGAGCCTGCCGGCGAGATCGTGCAGTTCCACCACGTGAACCTCGGCGTCGCTGCCGCAACCCCGCGCGGACTCCTCGTGCCGAACATCGTCGACGCTGAACGGCTCGACCTGCGCGGCCTCGCTGCGGCGCTCGCCGAGCTCACGATGTCAGCCCGGGCCGGCACCACCACCCCGGCAGCGCTTGCAGGCGGCACGATCACCATCACCAATATCGGAGTGTTCGGTATCGACGCCGGCACCCCGATCCTCAACCCGGGGGAGGCGGCGATCCTCGCGATAGGCGCCATCCGCTCGCGGCCGTGGGAGCATCGCGGCCAGGTCGCCCTGCGCCAGGTGCTCACCCTCAGCGTGTCGTTCGACCACCGACTGGTCGACGGCGAGCAGGGTTCGCGTTTTCTGGCCGACATCGGCGCCATCCTCGCCGACCCGGCCCGGGTACTGACCATGGTCTAACCCTTCCACTCTCCTCACCATTACGGCCCGCCACCAGGCCAGCACCAGTCGCTTCAGCCCCTCGCTGGCGCATAACTCCTGCAATCTGTACGACCGACAAAAAAGTCCCGCGGAATGACGGAGCAGCCAGGTTTCGACGCTGCAGATTGCAGGAGTTGTGCACCAGAGGGGCGGTTGACCGGGGTGCGGGGGCGTAGCAGAGTGGAGGTATGAACGCAGAAGCTGCACTCCTCGCCCCCTTTGTGACGAAGAAACAACTCGTGGGCACCGCTTTCGTGCATCTCGACGGATGCCTGCACGCCACGTTTAGCACCAAGGACTTCGCATCCGCCCTCGAACTGGTCAATCGCATCGGCGAGGCCGCCGAGGCGCTGAATCACCACCCCGACGTGCGTCTCGGCTACGGGGCGGTGTCGCTTGTGCTGACCTCGCACGATGCCGGGGGAGTCACCGCGCGCGATGTCGAGCTCGCGGCCCGGGTGCAGCAGATCGCCGACGCTCTCGGGGCCGAGGCGCGTCCGGCGCACCCGACGCGCTACGACATTGCGATCGACTGCACTGACGCGGATGCCGTGCGTCCATTCTGGCGGGTCGGCCTCGGCTACACCGAGGTCACCGGCGACGATGGTGTAGAACTGGTCGATCCGCGCGGCCTCGCCCCCAAGGTGTGGTTCCAGCACATGGAAATCGCCCGCACCGAGCGCAACCGCATTCACGTGGACGTCTACGTGCCGAGCGATGACGCCGAAGACCGAGTCGCGGCCGTGCTCGAAGTGGGCGGCGCGCTACTCAGCGACGAGCACGCCCCCGACTGGTGGGTGCTCGTCGACGTCGAGGGCAACGAGCTCTGCGTCTGTACCGCTGCGTTCTGACCGGTTCGTCTGGTCTGTCACGCGCCCGGCAGGCCGAGGGCGGCGAGGGCCATCTCCTCGAGCAGGGCACGCTCGGCGGCCCGAGAGGATACACGGGCGCTGTGCGGTGTTGAGTTGAGCAGCCCGAATGTCGCGTGGGCCCGAATGCGCAGCAGCGCCTCGTCGGCCGCAGGGTGCACCCGGTGCAAAACCTCAACCCACAGTTCCACGTACTCGCGCTGCAGCAGCCGTACCCGATGCCGGTCCGACTCCGCGAGGCTGTCGAGGTCGCGGTCTTGCACCCGGATCACCTCGGGGTTCGACAACGCGAAGTCAACGTGAAAGCGCACGAGGTCACCCAGGGCGGCAGCAGCATCCGTTGTCTCGGTCACAACGGTTCGACCACCGGCCACGAGATCCTCGCTCACATCGATGAGCAGCGCGGCCAGTACGGCCTGCTTTCCGCTGAAATGTCGGTAGACGGCCGGCCCGCTCACCCCGACCGCCGCGCCGAGGTCTTCGATCGAGACCCCGTTGAATCCGGACTGGGCGAAGAGCGTGGCTGCGGCGCTGAGCAGGGCCGACCGTCGGTCAGCTTTGGCCCGGCTCCGCGACGTGGTTTCGATCGGTGCGTTCATGCAAGCCTCCCACTGGACATTTCAGTTAATCATGACTAACCTGAACTTCAGTTAGTGAACACTAACTGTACTTGATACCGGGTCGCCCGGCATCGCCACAGGGAAGATGTCGATGGAGACGCTCGCGAGTCAGCTCAACTCTTCTGCCGAGACGTTTCGCAGCAATGACGCTGCCCAGCGACAGCTCGTCGCCGACCTGAAGCAACGCCTCGCCACGGCCGCCCTCGGCGGGCCGGAGAAGTCCCGGCAGCGCCACCTCGCCCGCGGTAAGCTGCTGCCCCGCGAGCGCATCGACCAATTACTCGACGACGGCAGTCCGTTCCTCGAGATCGCGGCGTTGGCCGCGACCGGTCTCTACAATGACGACAGCCCGGGAGCGGGCGTCATCGCCGGGATCGGCCTCGTGCACGGGCGCTATGTGCTCGTGATCTCCAACGACGCCACCGTCAAGGGCGGCACCTACTACCCGATGACGGTGAAAAAGCATTTGCGGGCCCAGGAGATCGCCTTCGAGAACCGCCTGCCCTGCGTGTACCTCGTTGATTCCGGGGGCGCCTTCCTGCCCCTACAGGACGAGGTTTTTCCCGACCGTGACCACTTCGGCCGCATCTTTTACAACCAGGCCCGGATGTCCGCGGCCAAGATCCCACAGATCGCAGCGGTGATGGGATCGTGCACCGCCGGCGGTGCCTACGTTCCCGCCATGAGCGACGAGACCGTGATCGTGCGGGGCCAGGGCACCATCTTCCTCGGCGGACCGCCCCTGGTGAAGGCCGCGATCGGCGAAATCGTCACCGCCGAAGAGCTCGGCGGCGGTGACCTGCACGCCCGCGTCTCCGGCGTCACCGACCACCTCGCCGAAAACGATGAGCACGCCCTGCAGATCGTGCGCGACATCGTCTCGACCCTTCCTCGGGCCAAGGCTCCGGCGTGGAGTGTGATCGCTACTGTCGAACCGGTCGCCGACGAAAGCGAACTCTACGGAGCCGTCCCCGTCGACGTGCTGGACCAGTACGACGTGCACGAAGTGATCGCGCGCATCGTCGACGGCAGTGAATTCCACGAATTCAAGCGCGAATACGCCACCACCCTCGTGACCGGGTTCGCGCACATCCACGGCCACCCGGTGGGAATCGTCGCCAACAACGGCATCCTGTTCGCCGAATCTGCTCAGAAAGGCGCCCACTTTATCGAACTCTGTGACCAGCGCGGAATCCCGCTCGTCTTTCTGCAGAACATCTCCGGTTTCATGGTGGGCCAGGCGGCTGAGGCCGGCGGCATCGCCAAGCATGGTGCCAAAATGGTCACCGCCGTCGCGACCGCCCGCGTGCCCAAACTCACAGTGGTGATCGGTGGCTCCTTCGGCGCCGGCAACTACTCCATGTGCGGCCGCGCCTACTCGCCCCGCTTCCTGTGGATGTGGCCGGGAAGCCGCATCTCGGTGATGGGCGGCGCGCAGGCGTCGTCCGTGCTCGCCACCGTCAAGCGCGAGCAGATCGAGCGCGGCGGAGATACCTGGTCAGCCGAGGCCGAGACCGCCTTCACCGACCCGATCCTCGAAAAGTACGAGCAGCAGGGCAGCCCCTACTATTCGACCGCCCGGCTGTGGGACGACGGCGTCATCGACCCGGCCGACACCCGCACGGTGCTCGGCCTCGCCCTCGCTGTGTGCTCCGCCGCGCCGCTCGGCGAGTCCGCCTTCGGCCTGTTCCGAATGTGAGGGAGACGATTTCCATGACATTTGACACCGTTCTGGTCGCCAATCGCGGCGAAATCGCCTGCCGGATCATCCGCACGCTGCGCGAGCGGGGCATCCGCTCTGTCGCCGTGTACAGCGACGCAGACCGTGACGCTCGGCACGTGTCGCTAGCGGATACCGCGGTGCGCCTCGGTGGCGCCGCGCCGGCTGACAGCTACCTGAACATAGCGGCCGTCCTGGCCGCTGCTGCCCGAACCAGGGCCCAGGCGATTCACCCCGGCTACGGATTTCTCAGCGAGAACCAGGTGTTCGCACAGGCCTGCGCGGACGCCGGAATCGTGTTCATCGGGCCGAGCGTGCACGCGCTCAATACGATGGGCGACAAGATCCGCTCGAAGAACCACGTGGCCGGTTACGGGGTGCCGATCATTCCCGGGGTGGCTCAGCCGGGCCTCAGCAACGAGCAGCTCATCGCGGCGGCCGTCGACGTGGGGTATCCGATGCTGATCAAGCCCTCCGCCGGTGGCGGCGGCAAGGGCATGCACGTGGTGGAACGGGCTGAAGACCTGCCCTCCACCCTCGAGACCGCACGGCGCGTGGCGCAGAGCGCCTTTGGCGACGACACCCTGCTGCTCGAACGGCTCGTTGCCACCCCGCGGCACATTGAGGTGCAGGTGCTCGCCGACAACCACGGCGCCGTCATTCACCTGGGCGAGCGCGAATGCTCACTGCAGCGCCGGCACCAGAAAGTCATCGAGGAGGCGCCCTCCCCCCTGCTCGACGAGGCGATACGAGCGCGCATCGGCGAGGCCGCCTGTGCCGCTGCCCGCAGCGTCGGCTACAGCGGCGCGGGAACCGTGGAATTCTTGGTGTCGGCGGCAGCTCCCAACGAATTCTTCTTCATGGAGATGAACACCCGCCTGCAGGTTGAACACCCGGTCACCGAGCTGGTCACCGGCCTCGACCTGGTGGACTGGCAGTTGCGCATTGCAGCAGGAGAGCCACTCACGGCCACCCAATCCGATATATGCCTCACGGGGCATGCGATCGAGGCGCGGGTCTATGCGGAGAACCCCGAGCGCGGCTTCTTGCCGACCACCGGCACCGTGCTGCAGCTGCACGAGGCCAGGGGCGAGGGCGTGCGCGTTGACAGCTCGCTGACTCCGGGCCTGTCGATCGCCTCGCACTACGACCCGATGCTCGCCAAGGTGATCGCCTGGGCTCCCACCCGGCTTGAGGCGTTGAACCGTCTCGACCGGGCGCTTGCCGATACCGTCGTGCTCGGCGTGCACACCAACACTGAATACCTTCGGCTGCTGCTAGCGGATGCCGACGTGCGCGCCGGCCGCCTCGACACCGGTTTGATCGAACGCAAGCTTCCCGACCTCACCTTTCGCACAGCCGACGGGCACGTCCTCGCCGCCGCGGCGCTGTTCCTGCACGGGCGGGCGTCGGCTGTGTCCGATCTGACCGGCGCGAACTTTGTGTGGACGCGGCCGAGCGGGTGGCGGGTGGGCTCGCCGCGTCCGGTGCGGTACTCGCTGGGAGTCAGCGCGACCGACGCCGTGGAGGTGCGGGTTGTCGGGGCGCCGGGGGCGGCATCCGTTTCGATCGGTGACGGACCGGCCGTGGAAGCCGGACTCACGCTGATCGAAGGTCGCCCGGGCAGATTTCGCATCGATTACGACGGTGAGACCCGCGTGTTCGCCATCGAGCAGTCCGGAGCGCGGCTGTGGATCGGTGCCGACGGATTCTCGGTTGACCTGCGACACCGATCACGGGCCGAGCAGCTCGCGGAACATCTCGCGGGCCGCGACCGCGTGCCAGGGGAGGAAAGTCCAGACGTGCGCTCGCCGATGCCCGGCACCGTCATAGCCGTGCACGCCGCCACTGGTGACACCGTGCAGGTGGGCCAAACCATCCTCGTGGTCGAGGCGATGAAGATGGAGCACAAACTCGTGGCCGCCACGTTCGGCCAGGTCACAGTGAACCTCAAGACGGGTGACCTGGTGACACTGGACCAGATCGTCGCGACGATCAGCACCCCCGAAACCATCGCAGACAAGGAAGACGCAGAATGACCTACGAACTCACCCCCGAATACCAAGCCCTGAGCGACACGGTTCGAGACTTCGCCGATACCGTTGTCGCGCCGGCCGCCTACGAGTACGACACCCTGCGCCGCCTGCCCTACGGCATCATCGCCGAAATGGGGCAGATGGGCTTGTTCGGACTGCCGTTCCCCGTGGAGTACGGCGGCCAGGGCAATGACTACTTCGCGCTCTGCCTCGCCGTGGAGCAGCTCGCCCGCGTCGACCAGAGCATCGCCGTCACCCTCGAGGCCGGAGTGGGCCTGGGCATCATGCCGGTGTTCCGCAGTGGCACCGAGGCGCAGAAGCACGAGTGGGTTCCGCGCCTCGCGAGTGGCTCAGCGCTCGCCGCGTTCGGTCTCACCGAAGCGGATGCCGGCTCAGACGCCGCGGGAACCAAGACCACCGCCGAGCTCAGAGGCGGCGAATGGGTGATCAACGGCACGAAGCAGTTCATCACCAACTCCGGGTCGGACATCACCCGCTTGGTGACGGTGACCGCGGTCACGGGGGAAGCCACTCGCGCCGACGGTTCCACCAAGAAAGAACTGACCGCCATCCTGGTGCCGACACCGACCCCCGGTTTCACGGCGCTCCCGCCCTACGACAAGGTCGGCTGGCACACTTCAGACACCCACCCGCTTGTGTTCGACAACGTGCGCGTGCCGGAGGCCAACCTGCTCGGCGAGCGTGGCCGCGGCTTCGCCAACTTCGTGCAGACCCTCGACGAGGGCCGCGTCGCCTTCGCCGCGCTGTGCACCGGCGCGGCGCAGGGCTGCCTCGAAGAGTCGATCCGCTATGCGAACAGCCGTAATGTTTTCGGCCGCTCGATCGGCTCCAATCAGCACATCGCGTTCAAGATTGCACGGATGCAGGCGCGCGTTCACACCGCGCGCCTCGCCTACTACGACGCTGCGCTGAAAATGATCAACGGCAAATCCTTCAAGATGGAGGCTTCGATCGCCAAGATGGTCGGCAGTGAGGCGGCTATGGACAACGCCCGCGATGCTACGCAGATCTTTGGCGGATACGGCTTTCTGAATGAGAATCCGGTCGCGCGGCACTATCGTGATTCCAAGGTGCTCGAGTTGGGCGAGGGCACGACCGAGGTGCAGCTCATGGTCATCTCGCGGGCCCTGGGATTCGCCAGCTGACCCAGATTAAGGAGAAGCAGATGTCCGACCCCGATACGCCCGAGCGCCACCCGGTGCGCCAGCGCGGTCTCTACTTCGAGGAGTTCGACCTCGATGCGCTGTATCAGCATCGCCCCGGCCGCACCGTGACCGAGGCCGACAACGTGCTGTTCACGACGATGACCATGAACACGCAGGCGTTGCATCTCGATGCCGCCTGGTCGGCCACCCAGCCGTTCGGCGAACGTCTGGTCAATTCCATGTTCACCCTCTCGACCATGGTCGGGAGCTCGGTGGCGCAATTGACCCAGGGTACGATCGTGGCGAACCTGGGATTTTCGGCTGTGACGTTTCCCCATCCGCTGCATCACGGCGACACCCTGTACTCGGAGAGCATCGTCACCGACAAACGCCTCTCCGCGAGCCGCCAGGGACAGGGCATTGTCACGCTCGAACACACCGGGCGCAACCAGGACAACGTTGTAGTGGGCACGGCCGTGCGCACCGTGTTGGTCTGGTGCGAGGACGCCGCGCAATGAGCGGCGCGTTCGACGGCGACCTGTTCGGTGGGCAAGAGTTCGATCCGGACTTCGACCCGGCCGGCCCCGATCCCTTCGATGACAGTCCTGCCGGGCTCAGCCCCTTCACCCCGGCACCGTTCACGTTGGGCCCGGCTCTGCTGTTCTGCCCGGCCGACCGGCCCGAGCGCTATGCGAAGGCGGCCGAGCGTGCCGACGCCGTCATTCTCGACCTGGAGGACGCCGTCGCGCCCGAGGACCGGGCCGCTGCGCGGCGCGCGCTGATCGAGCATCCGCTCGAGCCTGCCCGCACGATCGTGCGCATCAATCCGGCCGACACGACCGATTTTGCGCTCGACCTGGCCGCGCTCGAGCGCACAGAATACCGCGAGGTCATGCTCGCCAAAACTGTCAGCGCCGGCCAGGTCGAAGGCCTGGCCGAGTACCGCGTGATCGCCCTGTGCGAGACCGCCGCCGGCGTCATCTCAGCGACGGAGATTGCCGCAGCACGTAACGTCGTCGCGCTCATGTGGGGTGCCGAAGATCTCCTCGCCTCGCTCGGTGGTACCTCGAGCCGGTTCGCCAACGGTAGCTACCGCGACGTCGCCCGCTATGCACGCTCCCAGGTATTACTGGCCGCTCGGGCCCACGACAAGGCCGCGATCGACGCCGTACATCTCGACATCACCGACACGGCCGGCCTCGAAAACGAGGCAGCGGATGCCGTCGCGAGCGGCTTCACCGCGACGGCCTGCATCCACCCCAGCCAAGTGGAGGTCATTCGGGCCGCCTATCAGCCGACCGCCGCCGAGGTGGACTATGCCCTCGGGCTGCTCGAAGCCGCCGCGAGTGCGCGCGGTGTTTTTCAGCACGGGGGCCGCATGATCGACGGCCCCGTGCTGCGCCACGCGGAGGCCGTGCTGCGCCGGGCCGCCCGCTGAGCGGCGCCTACCGTCCAGGAAGAAAGTAGGGCGGGTTCAAACCCAGAACAGCGGCCATCCTTTTTTATTGAAAGCGCGGTCGAAGAGTCCGTGCAGCGCATCACGTCGGCAAACCGGGTGCTGGCGCTCGCCAACGGGCTGTCGGCGCCCTTGGCGTCTGACCTGGCGATGCGATTGACCGCCATCGGACGCCCCACGGAATTCGTCTCCGATCCGATCGGCCAGCAGATTTCAGCACGCCAGTTGCGATCTGCAGATGCCTGCGTCGTCATCAGCGGCAGCGGTGCCAATGAGTCGAGCATCAAGGCTGCCCGGTCGGCGCGCGCTGCGAATGCCGTGCTGGTCGTGGTGACGTCGTTTGCGAGTTCCCCGTTGGTTTCGCTGGCCGACATCGCGCTCGTAGTCGCGCCGGCACACGGATACTTCCGTCACGAACTGGAATACACGTCCCGGGTTCCACATGCAGTCTTGATCGAGTCGCTCGTTGAAATCGTGTCCGGGCGATTGGGGGAGGCCTCGCGGTCAGCGTGATCAGCCGTGCTCGGCATCCTGAGTGACAACCTCAGCGACGAATAGCTGTACTGCCATGCCCAGGGAATCGGGGCTAGGCGGCTTTGTCGGCCAGAACCTTTTCGATCGCCTGCACGATTTCGGTCGACTCCGGCTCCACCGACGACGCAAAGCGATCCACGATCTTGCCGGTGGGTGTCACCAGAAACTTCTCGAAGTTCCACTTGATCAGACCGGGCAGCAGGCCCCGCCTGAATTTGGTCAGCTCAGCATAGAGCGGATGCTGCTGCTTGCCCCGCACATCGACCTTGGCCGTCATCGGAAAAGTTACCCCGTAGGTCATGCCGCAGAACTGGGCGATGTCTGTTTCAGTGCCGGGTTCCTGGCCCATGAACTGATTGCTCGGTAATCCCAGCACGACCAGCCCATCGTCCGCGTAACGCTGGTATAGGGCTTCCAAACCGGCGTACTGCGGGGTGAAGCCGCACTTTGACGCGACGTTGACGACGAGAACCGTTTTACCTCTGAACGCGCCGAAGGTGGTGGGCGTTCCATCGATGAGCGTGAGGGGTATGTCGTACAACGCAGAAGAAGTCATTAAAAAATGATAGCGAGGCCGAATCATAGCTGCCTGCACAGTCCCTGTGTAGATCGTGCGTTTTCCCCAAAGAGGGACACCGTCACGTATTCTAGTAACACCTGAGAAGCCATGGCGGTCCACTATCGGACCCGGACTTCTCAGCTCGCGCGGCGTAGCGCATTCTTCCCGCCGAACGGGCCAACACCCCAGCTTCACTCGAACCAGTTCCTTCAGAACAAATTCGAAGGATATCTGTGATTAGTCATTGCTCTGGATCCCAGTCGGCATCCGTCATCTAGAGATCGCACCAGGAGCATCATGAATTCTTACGTATCGCACACCAGCGAAAGCACCATCCGTCCCAACGGGTACATTTCTCAGACCATGAGTCGAGTGGTCATGGGGAGCGGGTACGTCAGCGGTACCGCGCAGCACCGTGACGCCGGCGAGTACATCTCGCACCCCACGGTCACCTCACCGGTTCGCGCCGTACAGTCGCAGATGGCTGGTAGCAAGCACTTGGCCGCAGCAGCATAACGCGCCGCGGTTCAGCTGCCGCTGAAATCGACAAGAGGGACTCCGCAACGCGGAGTCCCTCTTGTCGTATTCGACAACCGCAGTGGTGGCATCGAAATGTCGATCGTCGACGCGCCGGTAGACTACAGACGTGCCTGGCCGGTATTTTACTCGCCCGCTGGGCACGACACGAGGTATGCGTATGCGCAAGAGCCCCTCAATTCCGGCTTTCCGCATGCCCGAGCTCGGTCCCCACACACCTCGACATGCAGTACCGCAGACAACGAAATGGGATTCATGAATAACCACTACCTCGATTTGAGCACTCCGCCGGCGCTACCGGCTCGCGGCATGCGTATCATCCCGCTCGGAGGCCTCGGCGAGATCGGCCGCAACATGACCGTCTTCGAGCACAAGGGAAAGCTGCTCATCATCGACTGCGGCGTTCTCTTCCCCGAAGACAACCAGCCCGGCATCAACGTGATCCTGCCCGACTTCACGGCCATCCGCGACCGCCTCCAGGACATCGAGGCCATCGTGCTCACGCACGGCCACGAAGATCACATTGGCGCCGTCCCTTACCTGCTCAAGGAACGCGGCGACATTCCCGTCATCGGCTCCAAGCTCACCCTGGCCTTCCTCGCCGCCAAGCTGCAGGAACACCGCCTCAGCCAGAACTTCATCGAAGTGAAAGAGGGCGAGCGCCGTACCGTCGGCCAGTTCGACCTCGAATTCATCGCCGTCAACCACTCCATCCCCGACGGCCTGGCCATCGCGATCCGTACCGAAGCCGGCCTCGTGCTTGCTACCGGTGACTTCAAGATGGACCAGTTCCCGCTCGACAAGCGCCTCACCGACCTCGGCGCCTTCGCACGCCTGGCCGAAGAGGGCGTCGACCTGTTCATGACGGACTCGACCAATGCCGAGGTTCCCGGCTTCACCACCGCCGAGAAGGACATTGGACCGGCGATCGACACCGTGTTCCGCACTTCCCCGCGCCGCATCATCGTGTCGAGTTTCGCGAGCCACGTGCACCGCATCCAGCAGGTCATCGATGCTGCCGTCAAGCACAACCGCAAGGTGGCCTTCGTCGGCCGTTCGATGGTGCGCAACATGGGAATCGCGAGTGAGCTCGGCTACCTCAACATTCCCAAGGGCCTCCTCGTGGACATGAAGGCGCTCGAGCGCATGAAGGACGACAAGGTCGTTCTCATCTGCACCGGTTCGCAGGGCGAGCCGATGGCCGCGCTCTCGCGTATGGCCAACCGTGAGCACGTCATCAAGATCGGCGAGGGCGACACCGTGCTGCTGGCGAGCTCGCTGATCCCCGGCAATGAGAACTCCATCTATCGCGTCATCAACGGCCTGATCCGTTGGGGCGCCAACGTCGTGCACAAAGGCAACGCCAAGGTGCACGTCTCCGGCCACGCGAGTGCCGGCGAGCTCGTCTACTGCTACAACATCGTCAAGCCCGTCAACGTCATGCCGATCCACGGTGAATGGCGTCACCTCACGGCCAACGCCGACCTCGCCATCGCGACCGGTGTCCCCGAAGAAAACGTCATCGTCGTCGAAGACGGCGTCGTGGTGGACCTCATCGACGGCCACGCCAAGGTCACCGGCCGGGTCGTCGCCGACTACATCTTCGTCGACGGTATGACCGTGGGCGGGGCATCCACTGCCGCGATGGAAGACCGTCGCAAGCTGGCCGAAGACGGCACCATCACGATCCTCGGCATTCTCAACGCCAAGACCGGCACGCTCTCGGAGCCCGTGGAGTTCCTGGCCCGCGGATTCGTGCACGACGACGAGTGGGTCAAGGGCGCGACCAAGGTCATCGATGAGGCCATGAAGGCCGCGAACCGCATCAAGATCGTCGACGGCGCCGAGCTTGAGGACCTGTTCACGCAGTCGGTGAGCCGCTGGATGAACCGCAAGTACCGTCGCAGCCCCGTGATCACCTCCGTGGTCGTCGACGCGTAACCGGCAGAGACAGAACGAGAAAGGCCGCATCCTCTACGAGGATGCGGCCTTTCTTTGTCATCAAGCCAGTTACATGAAGTCGTCGGCCGTGGCGTTCGCGATGTCGATCAGAACCAGCTTCGGGTTTTCCTTGATAATCGCCTGTAGACGCCACGGGGTACTGAACAGGGCGAGCAGCGTGCCGTCGGAGCGGGTGAAGACTTCAACCTGGCGGGTGCCGGCGAGCACGAGCGCGCTCTCCTTGTCGGTTTTGCGGGCCACCTGGTACGGCAGTGCTTCCATGCGAATGTCGGCATGAAAATCGTGCACCATGCGGTCTTCAACGACCTCGAACTGCATTGGTCCGACCGCACCGAGCACGGGGGCCTGCTCGCCGCGCACCTCGGAGCGCATCACCTGGATGATGCCCTCGTGGTCGAGTTGGTCGATACCGCGACGAAACTGCTTGTGCTTGCTGCTATCGACCGGGCGTATCGCCCGAAAATGTTCGGGAGAGAACAACGGCAGCGGCGGAAATTCTACCCGTTCGTCTTCGAAGATCGAGTCGCCCACCCGCAGCGCCGACGCGTTGACGAGCCCGACGATGTCGCCCGGCCAGGCCTGATCGGTGACGGTGCGTTCTTTGCCGAACAGCTGCTGCGCGTACTTGGTCGCAAAGGGGCGACCGGTTGCCGCGTGGGTGACGACCATTCCACGTCGAAATTCGCCAGAACACACGCGCACGAAAGCCACGTGGTCGCGGTGCGCCGAGTTCATGCCGGATTGTACCTTGAACACGAACCCGGAGAACGGCGACGTGACCTGACGCGGATTGCCGTCGATATCGATGCGGGCTTCGGCGGGTGGCGCAAATTCGACCAGGGTATCGAGCAGCTGCTGCACCCCGAAGTTCGCCACTGCCGCGCAGAACAGCACCGGGGTCGTCTGCCCGTCGAGGAACAGTTCGGAGTCGTGATTTTGGGATTCTGCGTCGAGCAGTTCCGATTCTTCGACAGCGGATGTCCAGGCGCTGCCTTCCTCGATCGCCGCGTCGACCGCATCCAGACGCACCGACTCGGCTACGGTCGCGCCGCCAGCGGTGCGGGTGTAGCGCAGAAAATCACCGGACCGGCGATCGAGTACGCCGCGCAGGTCGCCGGCCTCGCCAACCGGCCAGTTCAGCGGGGTCGGCAACAGGCCGGTGCGCGTCTGGATCTCGTCCATCAGAGCCAGGGGAGTGTCACCCGGGCGGTCCCACTTGTTGATGACGGTAATCACCGGAAGCCCACGTTGTTTGCAGACGGCGAACAGCTTCATGGTCTGGGGCTCGAGACCCTTGGCGGCGTCGACGAGCATGACCGCGGCATCCACTGCAGACAGTACCCGAAACGTGTCCTCGGAGAAGTCGGCGTGGCCGGGGGTGTCAACCAGGTTGATCACAGCGTCGTGGTATTCGAACTGGATCGCGGCGCTCGTCACTGAAATGCCACGGGCCTTCTCCATCTCCATCCAGTCCGAGACAGTGCCGCTGCGACCGGCCTTGCCGTGCGTGGCGCCGGCCGAGGTGATCGCGCGGGCGTGCAGCAGGAGGGCTTCGGTCAGGGTGGACTTGCCGGCGTCGGGGTGGGAGATCACGGCGAAGGTGCGGCGACGCAGAGCCTCACGGGGAACCTGGGGGTTGGGTACGTCGGCGACGGTGGTCATGGCTGCTTTCCTGCGGCTGATTCGGGCAGGGTACCTCGCCGACCAACCGATTGATCTCTTCGATGGCAGGCGGCCCAGGGCTGATGTACACCTGCACAGGCAGCCCATTTTTCGCGCAACTGCCAGTCTAACAAATCGTGAACGTGTCAACTGGCAACCGACAGCTGGTGCCCCCTATTCGGCCGCCACCGACGTACAATCTGGTAACGGTTTAGCGCGCCGTCGAAAAATGTCGGTGGCCTCGCCTAAAGTCGGGCCAAGAGCAATTCACAAAGAGAAAACCCGGCGAAAACGAATGGTCGGGCGTGCACCCCTGGAGGAGAACGCAATGCCCCGACAGGTGGTCTCGTCTTCGCTCGACGCCCTGTCCGTTGGCCGTTCGCGGTCGGCCGACACCGGGCAGGCACAGACCACGGTCGGTGCTGGCCCGGTTCGCCGGCAGATTGCGGGAACCGATCTGCGCGTGCATCCACTCGCCCTCGGCTGCAACGCTTTCGGCTGGACGGCGACGGGTGAGGCATCCAAGGCCATCCTCGACGCGCACCGCGACTTCGGCGGTAACTTTCTTGACACCGCCGACAGCTTCGCTGCTGGGCGAAGCGAAGTGATTATCGGTTCGTGGCTGCGCTCTCGGGGTGCTCGGGCCGAAACCGTTCTGGCCACCAAAATCGGTCGAAATCTCGACAATCCCGGACTGACTCAGCGCAGCATCGTCGCCGCCGTCGAAGCCAGCCTCGTGCGGCTCGGAACCGACTACCTCGACCTGCTCTACTTTCACTTCGACGACAAAACCGTCGCCCTCGAAGAGAGCCTCGTTGCCGTGGACGTCCTCATGCGCGCCGGCAAGGTGCGCTACCTCGGTGCGAGCAACTTCTCGGCGGAACGACTCATGGAAGCCCGGGTGTTGTCCGCCCTCGGCTTGCCCAAGTTCGTCGCCGCCGAAACGCCGTACAACCTCGTGCATCGCACCGAACTCGAAAAAGACGTCGCGGTCGTCGCTCGCGCCCAGCATCTTGCGCTGATGCCCGGCTTTGCCCTGGCCCACGGTTTTCTGGCCGGCGCTTTTCGCACCAAAGCGGATGTCGCCGGTACCGCCCGCGGACAACTCGCCAAGGTGTACCTCAATCGTCGCTCGCTGCGCGTACTGGCCGTGGTTGACCGTATCGCCGCAGCGCAGGGTGTGGCACCGGCGTCGATTGCCCTGGCCTGGTTGCTCGCCCGACCTGACGTAGTGGCGCCGGTCGCCGGAGCCGGGGAGGTCGATCAGGTGCACTCCCTGGTCGCCGCGGCGGGCATCCGTCTCGGCCGCAGTGACCTGCTCGATCTCGACCGGGTGTCGGCCGACTAGGAGAAAGTCAGGCGACGGATTCGTCGAGCACACGCTGGATAGCGCGCAGCAGGGCGGTGTGGGCACCGATCGGGTCGCCAAGGTTGGCACCGGCAAAGGCGCCATCGCGGGCGAGGAAAAAATCGTCGGCGGCGTCTCCGGGCCGGGCATGGCCCATCCCGCGGAACATGTCCTCGATCGACCGGCCGTACCAGTCACGATGTGCAGAAACGGCCTGGCGCACGGGGTGGGCCGGGTCGGTGAACTGAGCGGCCGCGTTGATAAACGGGCAGCCGTGGAAACCTCCGCGAATGACCTGAGCCGAGATCTCATTGACGACGCCACGCAGCCGCTGTTCCGGGGTGTCACAATTCGTGTCGAGGCTAGCCAGAAAATCGCGCGCCAGACGGTCCCGGCCCTCGAGGTACACGACGATGAGGGCGTCCTTCGAGCGGTAGTACTTGTAGAAGGTCGCTTTGGTGACCTTCGACTCACCGATGATGCGGTCCACACCGACGGTGTGTACGCCCTCGGTGTAGAACAAGCGGTCGGCAGTGGCGAGGATACGCAGCTTGGCGTGGGTCGGGGGCCGAACGGTGTCAGCTGTGAGCGTGGTCATGCGTCACTCCTTGATTGAGGGCAAGCGAGCGAGCCCGCATGAGCGCAAATCCGGTGTTTTCCCGGTTGGCTCCCAGACTGTAACACACCATAGACAGACCAGTCTGTCGTAATCGACCGTCCGGACCGTTGCGGTCAAACTGGGGGTAGCCTGGCGAGTTCGCACACGGGCGCCAGCAGCGCCGATCGCGTCTTGTAAGGTGGGGATGATATGAACGGTGCAGTCGATTTTCCCCTAGACCAGGCCGAACTCTCGTTTCGGGCCGCCGGTGATGCCCTGGTGCGTCGGACCGTTCTGCCAAGTGGCGTGCGCATCCTGAGTGAGCAGGTGCCGGGTGCCCGAAGTGTCACCGTCGGTTACTGGATCGCCGTCGGTTCCCGTGACGAACAACCGGGTCACTTCGGCTCCACTCACTTTCTCGAGCACCTGTTGTTCAAAGGCACGCCAACGCGGTCCGCTCTCGACATTGCCATCTCTTTTGATGCGGTTGGCGGCGAACACAACGCCATGACCGCAAAGGAATACACCTGCTACTACGCCAAGGTGCAAGACCGCGACCTCGGTATGGCCATTGATGTTCTCACCGACATGCTGACCTCCTCACAACTGGATGCCGGCGAATTTGAAACCGAGCGCGGCGTTATTCTCGAGGAACTCGCCATGGCTGACGACGACCCAGCCGACGTCGCCAATGAGCGATTCTTCGAAGCGGTGCTGGGGAAGCATCCGCTCGGCCGTCCTATCGGCGGCAGTGCCGACGACATTCGTGGTGTCACCCGCACGGCGGTGTGGGAGCACTACCAGGCCAACTATCGCCCGCAAGACCTCGTCGTCACGGTCGCCGGCGCCGTCGACCACGACCAGCTGGTCGCCGCCGTCACCCGCGCCCTCGAACGATCCGGCTGGGACCTCAGTATTGCCCAGGCCCCGGTCAGCCGTCGAGACGGCGTGCCCGCCGAGATTCACCAGGGCCAGGCTCTGACCATCATCAAACGTCCGCTGGAACAGGCGAACCTGCTGCTCGGAATGTCCGGCCTGCTGGCGACCGACGACCGACGCGTCACGATGAGCGTGCTCACTTCGATATTCGGCGGGGGAATGTCGAGCCGGCTTTTTCAAGAAGTGCGGGAGAAGCGCGGCCTGGCCTATTCGGTCTACTCATTCGCGCCCGGTTACTCGGATGCTGGCCTGTTCGGTATGTATGCCGGATGCACGCCGGCCAAGGCCGGCCAGGTCGCCGAACTCATGCTCAGCGAGCTACATCGCCTCGCCGATGGCGGTGTCACCAACGACGAGATGAGGCGGGCGTCTGGCCAGTTGAGTGGAGCGTCGGCCCTCGCATTGGAAGACTCAGACACCCGAATGTCTCGGCTGGGTCGCTCTGAGATAACCCTCGGCGAGTTCGCAGATCTCGACGAAGTGCTGCGCCGCCTTGCGCTGGTCACGGCGGCCGACGTGCAGGGGCTCGCTGCCGAACTCGTCAGTGGCGCCGTATCAATCTCCGCCGTCGGTGCCCTCGATGACGACGCGTTCGCGGCCATCATTCCCAGCTGACCGGCCGCGACTTAGTCTCTGGTACCTTCCGGCCCGGCCGGATTTCCGCACTCTGAAATGGACAATGATGCCCCAGTACATTTACCTGGTACGCCACGGCGAGCAACAGGATGCCGAACATGGCCTGCACGACGGTCCGTTATCGCCCCGCGGCAAACGCCAGGCGCTGCTCATCGCCGATCGTCTGAGTGGGGTTCCGTTCACAGGCGCCTGGCACTCGCCGCTGCAACGGGCCGCCGAAACCGCCACCATCATGGCGGAACGGCTTCCAGCCCTGCAGAGCGAGCCGTCGGCACTGCTGTTCGACTGCATTCCCTCTGGCCGGGCGGCCGAGACACCATCGGCCTACGACCCGTTTTTCGGCGCGGTAACCGAAGACGAGATCGCGGCGGGACGCGCACAGATGGAAGACGCCGTCGCCGAATTTCTGCAACCGCGCCGCAGCCAGCGGCACGACCTGCTGATCACCCATAATTTCGTGATCGCGTGGTTTGTTCGGGAGGTGCTCGGGGCTCCCGACTGGCGCTGGGTTGGAATCAACCAAGCCAATTGTGGGCTCACCGTGCTGCAGCAAAAACCGGGCCGACCCTGGACGCTCGTCACGCACAATGATCTGGGCCATTTGCCGGTCGAGCTGCGTACCGGGCTGCCGGAACCGCTGATGTTCTAGGGGCGAACCAGTGGCTGAAGCTGATTTGCGCTGAAATCAGCTTGCGCTGACGTTAGTTCGCGCTGACGTTAGTTTGCGCTGAGCCGTTTGCGATACCAGTGTGTTGCATTGGGGTTGTCGTTGTATGCAGGGATGCTCTCATACCCGGTGCTGTGATAGAGCGCCCCCGCGGTGGACAGGCTTACATTCGTGTCGAGCACTATTTCGGCGGCGCCCAGGTCGCTCGCCCGGCTCTCGAGTGCAGCCAGCAGCATCCGCCCCCAGCCGCGCCCGCGGGTGCGTGGCTGCATCCACAAATGCTTAACCTCGAAGCAGACCGGTTCATTCGTGGTGGTTTGCAGCCGGCGGATGCCTCCGCACCCGACATACGTGCCGCCAACGTCGTTCGCTGCCTGGCCATCGAGCACCACGAGGAACAGGCCCTGAGGTGGCACGAACTGCTCCGCGACCGGATAGGTCGGGTGGTAGCTGCCGTGGGATTGTCGAAACGACAGTTCGGGGCTGCGGAAGTATTCGTTGAGCAGGGCGAGGGCTGCGGCGTCCGCGACCGACACGGCGAGAAACTGGGGCATCTGCTTAGGCTATTGCGCGGGCCGGTCGTGACGTGATCAATTGGTAGATTGGTGTCATGACAACAACGGTGGCCATCATTGGAGCGACAGGCAAGATGGGCCGCTTGGTTTCCGACCTGATCGCCCGAACCGAGGGCTTCGAGGTCGTCGCCCGCCTCGATTCCCACAGCGAGCTGAGCGAGATGCTCCGCGCTCAGATCGCCGTTGACCTGACCCGGCCCGACGTAAGCCGTAACGTCGTCGATTTTGCGACCGAGCACGGTCTGCAGGTTCTCGTAGGCACTTCGGGCTGGACCCAGGACGGTATCGATTCTCTCGCCCGGCGTCTCGCCGGCCGGGAAGACACCGGCGTCATCATTATTCCGAACTTCTCGATCGGATCGGTGCTCGCAACGGCCTTCGCGGCCCTGGCCGCCCGGTTCTACGACTCCATCGAAATTGTCGAGGCTCACCAGCCGTCGAAGGTTGATTCGCCGTCGGGCACGGCGGTGCGAACCGCCGAACTGATCGGCCGGGCGCGCGCTGAACTCGGCCCGGTTTCGGCGCCGCACACCGATCAGCGTGCCCGCGGCCAGCAGGTCGCGAGCGTGCCCGTACACAGCCTGCGCCTGTCCGGACTCCTGGCCCGGCAAGACGTCCTTCTCGGCGGCACCGGCGAAACCCTCACGATCAGCCACAACACCCTGTCACCGAGCGCTTATGAAAGTGGCATCCTGCTCGCCCTCGACGCCGCGCGAACCGCTCGAGGTGTATCGGTCGGCCTCGACCAGATCGTCGATTTGGGATTCACTACGGCCGCCAGCGAAGGAGCCTCGAAGTGAAGGGCAAGATCGCTGTCGTCGTCATGGCGGTTCTGCTCGTCTTCTACCTGGTGTCGGTCGGCGTACGCGCGGTGCTGTTCATCCAGAGCGGGGAGCCGGTGGGCATCGCCATCGGCCTTGCCCTTCTCATCCTGCCGCTGATTGGTTTCTGGGCTTTGGCGCGCGAAGTGGTGTTCGGTGTGCGCTCGGAGCGCCTGATGCGCGAGCTCGAAAGGTTGGGCGGCCTTCCTGCCGCCGATTTGGCGGTTCGACCGAGCGGACGTCCCTACCGGGATGCTGCCGACGAGCAGTTTCCGGCCGCGCAGGCGGGGGTCGAAGCCGAGCCGGAGAACTGGCACGCTTGGCTGCGCCTCGGCCTCGCCTACGACGCCGCCGGCGATCGCAAGCGCGCTCGCGGGGCGATCCGCACCGCGATCAGCCTCGAACGCACCCCGAAGTAGCCGCAGGCTACGGCTGGCGGAGCATCCAGGCGACCGCTGTCGCTGGTGTTCGCTGAGCAAACTCGAACCCGTCGTCCAAAAGTTTCTGGGCGCTGACCTGCTGGTCTGCGAGCAGTAGTTGGCGGGCGGCGTCCTGCAACAGCAGCGTCAAGACCTGCTGGGGCACCGGTAGGAAAAACGGTCGGTGCAGCGCAGTGGCGAGCGCTTTGATGATGTCGTTCGCTGTAGCCGCGGATGGCCCGACGAGATTGACCGGGCCGGAGAGCGTCGAGGTGAGCAGATGCAGGATGGCCGCAGCCTCGTCGTGCAAACTCACCCAGGCCCAGTGCTGATTCCCGCCGCCGAGTGGTCCGGCGAGACCCAGTTTGGCCAGGGGCAGGAGCGGTTTCAGCGCGCCGCCCTTGGCGAGTACGAGGCCGGTGCGTAACGTGACAACCCGGGTCGGTTCCGGAGCGAGCTGGGCCGCTGCCTCCCATTGAGTGACGACATCGGCCAGAAAATCGGTTCCGACCGTGGATGTCTCGCTCAGGATTTCCCCGGGCCGATTGCCGTACACGCCCACTGCGGAACCGTTGAGCAGAACCGTAGGGGGAGTGGCGGCGTGTCCGAGCGCGTCGGTGATCGTGCGGGTGGCGGACAAACGCGAATTCAGGATTTCCTTGCGATAACCAGGCGTCCACGGCAGCCGCGCCAGTGACGCGCCCGAGAGGTTGACGACAGCGTCGATGTCGTCCAGAACGTGAGCGTCCAGGGCATGGGCGGACGGGTCCCACCGAATCTCGTTCTTGCCGAGGGCTTCACGCCGGACCAGGCGCACGGGAGTGTGCCCGGCCCCGACCAACTGCCGGCTGAGTTCCCGGCCGATGAGACCGGACGCGCCGGCGATCAGAACGCGCACGCCGGTCCCCTAAGCGAGCTCTGCTTCGATGGTGATCGGGATGCCCGCGAGCGCTTTAGAAACCGGGCAGTTCTCCTTGGCGTCCTGGGCGAACACCTCGAACTCGGCTTCGGTCAGACCGGGAATCTTGGCACTGACCAGCAGGTGGCTTCCGATAACGCCGGTGCCGGCCGCAAAAGTCACGGCGGCGGTGGCCTGGATGCTCTCCGGAGTGTGGCCGGCCGAACCGAGAGCGTTGGCGAGGGCCATCGAGAAGCAGGCGGCGTGGGCGGCGCCAAGCAGTTCCTCCGGGTTGGTCGTGTTCGACACACCCTCAGCGCGGGCCTTCCAATTCACCGAGAACACGGCGGCGTGCGAGGAGTCGAGGGTGACGGTGCCGGTCCCGGTGGGAAGATCGCCGGTCCAGACTGAGGTTGCTTCACTCGTGAGCGTCGTGGGCATGTTGTTACCTCCAGGTGATTGAATACCACCCTAACCGTCCGACCTGCACCGCGAACGCCTGCCGTCTGGGAATTACCTGAGAGCCAGCCGACACGTTAGGGCAGCCTGAGATCCGATCTACCGGGTGTGTCCCGGTCGGGTTGGAGACAGCGGCTCAGACGTTCTCGACGGCTTTGCTACCCCGGTTGAGCACGCCGGATCGCAGGAGCAGCAGGTAGATCTGGCAGCCGAGGCAATAGTCGAAAACCGCGTTCAGAAAGGCAGCGACAAACGCGGCGGCCGCAGCGATTCCGACAGCGCCCGGTACACCGGCCAGGCCCAGAATGAGCCCGACCAAGGTCACCGCCAGGCCCACACCCTGCGCGAAGGTGGGCGGGGCCGCGTCTTCGAGTTCAGTCGGAGGGGCAAGGCGCGGCCGCACGAATTTCTTGAACAGGGCGCCGTATGGATGCCGGCCGGCGCCGACCAATGCACCCCAAGCGAATAACGCGGTGATCGCTGCCAGCAGGGCCAGCGCTGCAGCGGATGCCCCGGTGAGTGACATGAACACGACCAGGAGTAACAGCACGGCCGTCAGACCTGCGCCGAATCGGGGTCCGCGCGGATCGAGCCGGGCGCGAGGTGTCTTAGACATGAGAGCTCCCGAGTGTGCTGCTGGATGTGGTGTTCTGCGTGATGGAATCAAGGGTCGTACCGACGTCTGCCCGAGTGGGAGGGCCCCCCACGCGCGCCTGCACCCGACCGGCTCCGTCCAGAATCAGGGTCGTCGGGGTTTGCAGCACGGCGTACCGTTTGGCCAGATCGGGGCGGTGGGTGAGGTCCACTTCTACGTGTACCACCCCAGGGCGCTGCTCGGCCACAGCGCGCAGCAGGCGGCGGGTGCCCGGGCAGCGAGCGCACAACTCGGTCGAAAACTGCAGCAGGGTGGCGGCGGGGCCGAAGGCGACCGTGGCGGCGACATCCGCTGGAGTGACGACGTCGCCAAAAACACGGGCCACTCGTCCCTGACGGGCTCGTAAAGTGAGGCCGAGAACGGTCGTGGCAGCCAACAGCGCGAACAGGAGTCCGATCGCTTCGAGTGGATTCATGATATTTACGCTACGTGCGCCCAGCCCTGTTCGGGGGACTGTGACGACACATTACGACTGCGCACGGGCGCATCGTCCGACAGACCGGCTAGCCTGAGGCGGTGTCTGAAATTGAGTTTCGATCTGAAATGACCGTGGAGTTGGTGCGTGCAAACGCTCACGATTCCGATGTGCTGTTTGCCGCGCGGGTATCGACCCTGGGGGAGCAGACCCTCGAGCACAGCCAGCTCGACGGTTCAGCGAGCGAGGCCGACGAGAAGCGTGACCGCGGGCTGATCAACTACCTCATGCGTGACCGGCACGGTTCGCCGTTCGAACACAACTCAATGACGTTCTACGTACGCGCCCCCATTTTCGTCTTCCGCGAATTCATGCGGCACCGCATCGCCAGTTACAACGAAGAGTCCGGCCGCTACCGGGAGCTGGGCCCGGTGTTCTACGTGCCGTCCACCGAACGTAACCTTGTGCAAGTCGGCAAGCCCGGTGCCTACGACTTTCTGCCCGGCACCGCAGAGCAGATCGCGCTCGTGCAACAGCAGACCCGCGCCGCCGCGATCCACGCCTCCGAGGCCTACCAGCGGATGCTCGAAGCCGGTGTCGCGCGCGAAGTCGCCCGCATCGTGCTGCCGTTGAACATCTACTCCTCGATGTATGTCACGCTCAACGCGCGCTCACTGATGAACTTCCTCAGCCTGCGCACCAAGCGGGAGGGCTCGTTATTTCCGTCGTTCCCCCAGCGCGAGATCGAAATGTGTGCCGAGCAGATGGAAACCCATTTCGAAAAGCTCATGCCCTTCACTTACGCCGCCTTCAATGTGAACGGCCGGGTGGCCCCGTAGTCTGCAGTGTGAAGGGAGACGATAGCCTGTACACCGTGTCTACCTCTACGAATCCCTTTGGCCAGGTGCTGGTCGCCCTGGTCACCCCGTTTACCTTTGATGGCGAAGTGGACTGGGCTGGGGTGGAGAAGCACATCGACGACGTCATCAACGCCGGCGCCGACGGCATCGTCGTCACTGGTACGACCGGTGAAACGAGCACCCTGACCGACCCGGAGAAGATCCGTCTGGTCGAGGTGGGCAAGTCGGTCGCCGACGGCCGCGCCAAGATCATCACGGGCGGTGGCTCCAACGAGACCGCGCACGCCATGCAGCTGGCCCGCCAGAGCGAGAAGGCCGGCGCTGACGGCAACATGATCGTCACGCCCTACTACAACAAGCCCACCCAAGCGGGCATCCTGACCCATTTCCGCATGATCGCCGATGCCACTGACCTTCCCGTCATCCTCTACGACATCCCCGGGCGCACCGGAGTCGCGATCGCCTACGAGACCATCCTTCGGGCAGCCAAGCACCCCAACATCCTCGCCATCAAGGACGCTAAAGGCGACTTCGCCCAGGTCAGCCGGGTGCTCAACCAGACCGACCTCCTGTACTTCTCCGGAGATGACCCCAACGTGCTCGCGCACCTGTCGATCGGCGCCACCGGCCTCATCGGCGTCACCGGAAACATCACTGCCACCCCCTACCGGCACATGGTCGACGCCGTCAACCGGGGCGACTTGAAGGTGGCCACAGCAGCGCACCAGCAGCTGGAACCGCTCGTGCGGGCCGTCATGACGCACGTTCCCGGAACCGTCGCGGTGAAGTACATCCTGCACGGCCTCGGCCGCATCGGCAGCCCGCGGGTGCGACTGCCGCTGGTTGGTCCCGAAGACTCCGAAGCCGCCCAGATCGAGGACGAACTGTCGCTGGTCCGGGACATTCCTGGCGTCGACTTTTCCAACTTCCGCCCGGACCGCAACGCGGCCGCCGGCGGATCGTTGCCCAAGGTCGCCGGCACCACTCGCTGAGCCGCTGCTCGCGTGCTCGCGGCACTCGTTGGCGTTCGGGGCATCCGTTTGTAAGGGGGCTACGAACCACAACAGGTGCCGCGACCAGTTCTGCGGGACGTCCCCTCGGCTGGCCGAGCCTGTCGGGCCTGCCTGTCGCAGTTGGCCGGCGCGCATCCGCTCGCGAAACGCTAGGCTCAGCCCATCGAGCCTGACCACGTCCGGTCGGCTGTGTGGGGAGTGTCGTGAACATTGCACGCAAATGGGTCTTTCCAATCCTTCGACTCATCGTCATCGCGGCCATCGCTGTGGCCCTCGTGAAGCTCGCGTTCTACCCCGACACTCAGGTTGAGCGCAACCCCGCCGAACCGACCGGGGTCATCGTCGAACCCCAGGTTCCGGTGGGACTGGGCACCATCAGCAACGACGTGACCCTGCCCGGCACGGTCAGCGCCGATCCGGCAGTCGCCGTCAAAGCCACCGCTATCGGCACGGTCGATGAGATTTTCATAGCGGCCGGCCAAAACGTGAACAAAGACGACAAGATCTACGACATTCGAGTTGAGACGATCAAGGATCCGGTCGAAACAACGGATGTCGATGGCAACGTCATCATGACCCAGCCGAAACCGGTGGTCACCTTCACCAAGGTGCTCGCCCCGATTACGGGAATCCTCAGTTCGCTCACCGTGATCCACGGTCAGAGCGTGGCCGTGGGGGATGCCACCGGGCAGGTCGCACCGCCGAGCTTCTCGGTGAGCGGAGCGCTCAGCCCCGAGCAGCAGTATCGCCTGTTGACCAAGCCGACCGAGGCATCCGTTGCGATCACGAATGGGCCCGCGCCGTTCATCTGCACCAGCCTGGCCATCACAACCCCGCTGGCCGGCGAAGCGACCGGCGGCGACGGTGCATCCGGCGGCCAGCCGGCCACGAGTGGCACCACCGTCACCTGCGCGATTCCGGCCGAAGTGACCGTCTTCTCCGGTCTGGCCGCCCAGATCACGATCGCTGCCGGCCTGGCCGAAAACGTTCTCGTCGTTCCGACCACCGCCGTCACGGGCTCCGCCCAGACCGGCGTCGTCTGGTTCGTGATGCCAGACGGTGGCACCCAAGAGCGGTCGGTGACGCTCGGCATGACCGACGGCACCAACGTGCAGATCATCGACGGACTCGCCGAGGGCGACCTGATCAACCAGTTCGTTCCGGGTGCCACCGCGGTCAGCCCCGGCGGCGGGGGCTGCGATCTGCAACCCGACGGCAGCACGGCCTGCTTCGGTCCGAGCATCTCCAGCAGCGGGATCTCCAAATGACCCTGCTGCACCTTGAGGGTGTCACCCGCACCGTGCAGCTCATCGATGCGCCGCCGCTGACCATCCTCTCCGGTGTCGACCTCGACGTTGACGTCGGCGACCGGGTGTCGATCGTCGGACGATCCGGCTCGGGCAAAACAACCCTGCTGAACCTGCTCGGACTACTCGACAACCCCACGAGCGGCACCATGCTGTTCGAAGACCGCCCGGTGCAGTCGCTGTCCTCCGGCGGCCGGGATCGGCTGCGGGGCCGCGAGGTCGGCTTTATTTTTCAGCAGTTCAACCTGCTACAGGGTCGAACCGCCCTCGAAAACGTGATGACTCCGCTGCTCTACGCGGATGGTCGTCAGTTCTGGCAGCGCGCTCGAATCGCCACCGAGATGCTCGAACGTGTCGGCCTCAGCGACCGGCTCGGTGCGCTACCCGACCGACTGAGCGGTGGTGAACAGCAGCGCGTGGCGATCGCCCGCGCGCTGGTGCGTGGTCCCCGGCTGATTCTCGCCGACGAACCCACCGGCGCCCTCGACCTCGAAACCGGTGAAACCGTGATGGACCTGATCGACCAGGTCGCCACCGAATCCGGTGCAGCCCTGGTGACGATCACGCACGATCCGGCGATCGCCGCCCGCGCCACCAGGCACCTCCGACTTGACCACGGTGTGCTGCAGGTTCGCGGCACGGTGCCGGCATGAAGCGCGTCGCCAGCAACCTGGTCGGTGCTGTGATTGAAGCCTGGCAGGAAGTGCGCATCCACAAAACCCGCGTCATGCTGTCGCTGATCGGCGTGGCCGTCGCCGTCTGCGCCATCACGACCGTGGTCGGTCTCGGCGCGGTCGCCCAGCAGGCGACCGTCGAAGCGAGCGAACGATCGGGTGGGCGCGCTGCCAGCCTCTCCCTGTTCGTGTCGATGAACGATGGTTCCACCCCGACTGAAATGCCCGAAATCTGGCGTACGGCGCTCGAACGCTACCAGATCGACTACGCCAGCCGGGTGGTCAACAACAGCCAGACGGTGCAGTTCGTCGACGGAGCCGTGCCGGTGCAGACCATCGGGGTCGACCCTCCCTACGGCACCATGCACCGCATCACCCTCGAGAAGGGCGTCTGGTTTACCGACGAGGACCAGACCCGGCTCGCGCCAGCCGTGCTGGTCAACTCCATCTTCTGGGACCGCCTCAGCCGACCCGACCTGCGCACCCACCCGACCGTGACTCTGGTGGGCGAACGCACGACGACGGCCGTCGTAACCGGGGTCTACCCCGCCCTGTCGTGGGAGACCGAACCGGCCATGTACATGTTGGCCGACGCGCTTACCGCCATCACGCCGGTTGTCACCGACCCGAACCTGCAATTCGGACCGCCGTCCTACGAGCTATGGGTGCCGGTCGACGTGTCCGAACAGCTGGTCACCGCGCTGCAGCGTGACGTGCAGGGTGCTCTGGGGAGTGGGGCATCCGTTCAGGTGAACCGGCAGGACTACGCAGCGTATATGGAGGGTGACCCGTATCTCTCGCTCAAGCTCAGCGTCGGCGCCATCGCCGGATTAGTGTTGTTGCTCGGAGCGCTCGGTCTGGTCAACATCGCCCTGGTCACCCTCAAGCAGCGCATTCGCGAGATCGGCATTCGGCGCAGTTTCGGGGCGACCGCCGGTCGGGTCTTCTTCGCTATCATGATGGAGAGCGTCGTCGCGACCGTCGTTGCCGGAATTGTCGGAGTGATCGCCGCCGTGCTCATCGTCACGAGCCCGCTCGTCGAAGACTTCATCAGCCAGGGCCAGGTCACCGATTTTCCACCGTTCCCGGTGGAAGCGGCCATCCTCGGACTGGTCTGTGCGACGGTCGTCGGCGCCCTGGCCGGGCTGGTCCCCGCACTGGTGGCGGTACGGGTGAAGGTGATCGACGCCATCCGCTATTGACAGCGAACGGATGCCGCTGCCGGGCTTTCACCTACCGGTCACGCAGACCGTGGGCGTGGGGTCGACCGAATGTCGGCGGTGCTTGGTAGCGTTATTTCATGGCTACGAGCACTAAGTCGACCGGGCGTGCCCGCACCCCGGCAGCGAAGGGCGCTCCGGCGCGCAAACCGGCATCCCGCGGAGCCGGCGGTACCGCCGCTCAGAAGACCGTCAAGTTCACCGCCACCGACGTGAAACCGAGCGTGGGTGCACGCGCCTGGATGGGCCTGGCTCATCTCACGGGTGGAGCCGCCCGTGCCCTCGGCCCCGAAAAGCTCTCGAAAGACGAGCGCCGCGACGGACTGCCGTTCTTTCTCGTTCTGCTCGCCATCTCCGGCGCCATCGTCGAATGGTTCCTCATCAATGATGTCGTCGCCCAGCAGCTCGACGCGTATACCTTTGGTGGCCTTTTCGGCCGGGTAGCCTTCGCCCTGCCGGTCATTCTGCTGCTGTTTTCGGTCTGGCTGTTTCGCAAACCGAGTTCCGTGCACGATAACGGCCGCATCGGCATCGGGCTCAGTCTGCTGCTCGTGACTATTTCCGGGCTGTGTCACATTTTCGGCGTGCAACCACAGCCGCAAGACGGTATGCCCGCTCTCGCACTGGCCGGCGGTGTTATCGGATGGATGATCGCAGCCCCGCTGATCATGCTGACTACATCGATCGGTGCCACGATCGTCGTTATTCTGCTGTTGTTGCTGAGCTTGTTCATCATCACCAAAACCCCGCCGAACCGGGTCGTTCAGCGCACCCGCGAGCTGTACGACTGGCTGTTCGGTGCTGAGCTCACCGACGACGAAGATCGAGCGGCCGAGAAGACGGCCAAGGGGGGCAAGCCGGGCAAGACCGCGCAGGTTGAGCTCGACGGCGTCGACGACGACGAGTCCGAGGGTGCACTGCCGTGGTGGCGCCGCAACAACAGCAAACGCGAGGAAGACCCCGACTTCGGCAGCCCATTATCGACCGAATCCAAACCTGGCCCGGTTGAGGCCGACCCGCTCAGCGTGCTGCTCGGCGGCAACCAGGCGCGCGGTGGTTTTGACAGCGCCATCGAACCCGAGGCCACCGACCACACCGCACCGCCCGAACGCGACCATTACGGCACGGAGGTGCTCGAAGACCTGCGCAAGGCCGAGCTCGCCGTCAAGCGGTTCACCGGCGAGGTTGACCTTGGCACCGGGCCGCCCACCGGCTTGCGCTCCGACGATCCGGCCGGGCACACTGAGGTTCTTCCCGGCTTCGACGACGTCTTCCCGGAATTGAGCCAGGCAGTGGATGCCGAGGGCGCTGCCCTCCCGCCGCTCGCTTCCGTCGACCCCCACCCGGCCATTCCCTATCTCGTACCCGCGGCATCCACTCTCACCGCCGGCCCGCCGGCCAAAGCACGCTCGGCCGCCAACGATGACGTCGTCAAGTCGATCACCGAGGTGCTGCGCCAGTTCTCGGTCGATGCCAAGGTCACCGGATTCTCCCGTGGTCCGACGGTCACCCAGTACGAGATCGAACTCGGCCCCGGCGTCAAGGTGGAGCGGGTCACCGCGCTGAGCAAGAACCTCTCCTACGCGGTCGCCTCGAACGAGGTGCGCATTCTTTCACCCATTCCCGGTAAGAGTGCCATCGGCATCGAGATTCCCAATACCGACCGTGAGATCGTGACCCTCGGCGACGTACTGCGGTCGAACACCGCCACCAATGCCACTCACCCGATGACCATCGGTGTCGGTAAGGACGTCGGCGGCGGTTTCGTTATCGCCAACCTCGCGAAGATGCCCCACCTGCTCGTGGCCGGTTCGACCGGCTCCGGCAAGTCGAGCTTCGTCAACTCCATGATTACGAGCTTGCTCATGCGTGCGAAGCCCAGCGACGTGCGCATGGTGCTCATCGACCCCAAACGGGTCGAGCTCGCCGCCTACGCCGGCGTGCCGCACCTCATCACCCCCATCATCACGAACCCGAAGAAAGCGGCAGAGGCGCTGCAATGGGTCGTGAAGGAGATGGACATGCGTTACGACGACCTCGCGAGCTTCGGCTTTCGCCACATCGACGACTTCAACAAGGCCGTCGTCAACGGCGAGCTCGTGCTGCCGGTTGGCAGTGAACGAAAGCTCAAGCCCTACCCGTACCTGCTGGTCGTCGTCGATGAGTTGGCCGACCTCATGATGGTCGCCCCGCGCGACGTTGAAGACTCCATCGTGCGTATCACCCAACTGGCCCGCGCGTCCGGAATCCACCTCGTACTTGCCACTCAGCGACCCAGCGTCGACGTGGTCACCGGGCTGATCAAGGCCAACGTGCCGTCACGGCTGGCCTTCGCCGTCACGAGCGTCACCGACTCGCGGGTCATCCTCGACCAGCCCGGCGCCGACAAACTCATCGGCCAGGGCGATGCGCTGTTCCTGCCGATGGGTGCCTCCAAAGCCGTGCGTGTGCAGGGCGCCTGGGTCACCGAAGACGAGATCGAGAAGGTCGTCAGGCATGTCACCATGCAGGCTCGCCCGGACTACCGGCCCGATGTCTCCATGGTCGCCCCGCGCAAAGAAATCGACTCTGATATCGGTGACGACCTCGAGGTGCTCCTCGCCGCGGCTGAACTCGTCGTCTCGACCCAGTTCGGGTCGACCTCGATGCTGCAGCGCAAATTGCGAGTCGGTTTCGCCAAGGCCGGCCGTCTGATGGACCTGCTCGAATCCCGCGAAATTGTCGGCCCATCCGAAGGCTCCAAAGCGCGTGACGTGCTGGTGAATGCTGAACAGTTGCCGAGCGTTCTGGCCCGCCTGCGCGGCTCCGACGACGAGCAGCACGCTCTGAAGGCACAGTCCGGGCAATCCCGTGCCGACTCAGCGCCCGACCCACGCTATGCCGACGACCCGGTAGAGAAAATGTCACAGGGGTATCCTGAAGTAGATGGCGCCGAAGATGACGAGGATGCCTGGAAACTAACTGGCAGGGACTGAACCATGGCATTACCGCACGAATCCGTCTCCCGCCCCAGCAACTGGAACGTGCCCAACCTGATCACGGTCGTGCGCATTCTGCTCGCTCCGGTCTTCGTCTGGATGCTGCTGGCCGACAATGGTGCCCATGACGCTCTGCGCTGGGCCGCCGCCGTACTGTTCATCATCGCGATAGCCACCGACGGCATCGACGGCATGATCGCCCGGCGCCACAATCTGGTGACTGACCTCGGTAAGATTCTGGACCCGATCGCCGACAAGATCCTCACTGGTGGTGCGTTGGTGTGCCTGTCGATCCTCGGTGAATTGCCCTGGTGGGTGACCATCGTCATCTTCGTGCGCGAAATCGGCATTACGGTATTTCGGTTCGTCATGCTGCGCGACCGGGTCATTCCGGCTAGCCGCGGCGGCAAGCTCAAGACCATTGCCCAGTCCGTGGCTATCTCGTTAGCACTGTTGCCGTTCTGGCTGGTCTTCGGCGAATGGGTGCACTGGGTCAACACGGCCACCATGGCCATCGCTCTGGTACTCACCGTGGTCTCCGGCGTTGACTACCTGATCTCCGCCTGGCGCCTGCGAAAGCATAACCTTGCCTGAGGCGGTGCACACGACGGCAGCGGATGCGACGGCCGAGTTGGTCGCGGAACTCACTGCCCGTCATTTCACGATCGCCGTCGCTGAATCACTCACCGGAGGGTTGCTCGTGGCCGAACTCGTTCGTATCCCCGGCGCGTCCAACGTGGTTCGTGGAGGAGTGGTCGCTTACGACAGCGCCGTGAAGCGCGACCTGCTCCAGGTCGATAGCAGTGTGCTCAACGTGCACGGCCCGGTGCACGCCGACGTCGCAAAGCAGATGGCGAGTGGCGTGCGTACCCTGCTCGCGGTGAACGGTGTGCGCGCCGATATCGGCGTGTCGACGACGGGTGTCGCCGGGCCTGGCTCCGACGGCGGACACCCAGCCGGAACGGTGTTCATCGGCCTGTCAAAAGGCACCGGTTCCTGGGCCGTGCCGCTGCATCTGAACGGCGATCGGGCCGAGATTCGCGCTGAAACCGTGCGTCGGGCGATTGATGCTGTGCGTGCGCTGATAGCGGAGGGTGACCCGGAATAGTTACTGTTACGGGCTGGTTACATCGAAGACATTCACAAGCAAAGCCCAGTGATTCTCGGTAGTGTCAAAATGTCGGATCGATACAGTATTCTAAACATCCAGCACCGCAATCCGATGGTTATGGGCCTTAAACGATTAGGCATAAGAAGGAGGTTCCGATGATTCTTGTTCGTCAGGAAATCGGCGATGTGCTCAGGGACTTCCGCCTGCAAAAGGGGCGTACCCTGCGTCAGGTCGCAAGCAAAGCCAGCGTCGCGCTCGGCTATCTCAGTGAGGTAGAACGCGGACAGAAAGAGGCCTCTTCGGAGATTCTTGCTTCTGTCGCAGACGCCCTGGAAACCCCGATCTCGGTCATCATGCGTGAAGTTGGTGACCGTCTCGCCGTTATCGAGGGTATCGACCAGTTCCCCGATACGGTACCGGACGAGTTCGTCAAAACGTTCGATTCCGATTTCATGGTGCGGTAGCCACTACCGGCACTGCCTCAGGATTTATAACAAAAATCACGAAAACCACCGCCGACGTTGTCTGTCGGCGGTGGTTTTCATCTCGGGAGCGACTGTCAGGTAGTGGCAGATCAAAGGAGTGTTGTGCGACTGAGCGAATTTCGCACCGCGATGAAAGAAGAGTTCGGCGACGCCTATGGGCGTGTCCTCACCCGCGACCTCGTGCTCAACCCGCTTGGCGGTCGAACCGCCGATCAAGCCCTCACGGCTGGTGTTCCCGCCCGCGATGTCTGGCTGGCCCTGTGCGCCGAAGTCGACGTGCCCCGCAGTCGCTGGTACGGCGCCGGCGTTCCGGCTCCCCGCCCGTAGCGCGCTCGAGCCTTTCTCCCGTTAGGGCGATACTTCGACACGCCGCAAAAGATTCTCGGTAATGCTCGAATATCTGTTCGGTCTTGATAGACTCCTCCACAGCAGACTTCTCGACAGATTGTGCACCGTTCGATCGTGCCCCCGGCCAGTGTCGGAGGTGCGGCGTACAGTCGAATTTGTCAGAGAACGTCAGCAATTGCCTTGTCGAAACACGCATCGGAGCTCTCGCGATGGGTGCGCCGACAGCCTATAGGCGCCACTATGCACACCGGCAGCGCCGTTCACAGTCGGCGACAGTGCAGACCCCAAGGAGATAACGACCATGGCATCACAAGCTAACCGCGAAAAAGCTCTCGAAACCGCCCTCGCGCAAATCGACCGTCAGTTCGGAAAGGGCTCGGTCATGCGTCTCGGCAGCGACGATCGCGCCCCCGTTGAGACCATTTCCACTGGGTCGATCGCCCTGGACGTCGCACTCGGCGTTGGGGGACTGCCGCGCGGGCGCATCGTAGAAATCTACGGCCCGGAGTCTTCGGGCAAGACCACCCTCACACTGCACGCCATCGCGAACGCGCAGAAGAACGGTGGCATCGCCGCCTTCATCGACGCCGAGCACGCCCTCGACCCGGAATATGCCAAGAAGCTCGGCGTCGACATCGACGCCCTTCTCGTGTCCCAGCCCGACACCGGTGAGCAGGCCCTGGAAATTGCCGACATGCTCGTGCGAAGCGGTTCGATCGACCTGATCGTCGTCGACTCCGTTGCTGCCCTCGTGCCGCGCGCCGAGATTGAGGGCGAGATGGGTGACTCCCACGTGGGCCTGCAGGCCCGTCTTATGTCGCAGGCTCTCCGCAAGCTCACCGGTGGCCTCAGCCAGACCAACACGACCATGATCTTCATCAACCAGTTGCGCGAGAAGATCGGTGTGTTCTTCGGCAGCCCCGAGACCACCTCGGGCGGTAAGGCACTCAAGTTCTATGCCTCGGTGCGCCTCGACATTCGCCGCATTGAAACCTTGAAAGATGGCACCGACGCCATCGGTAACCGCACCAGGGTGAAGGTCGTCAAAAACAAGATGGCACCGCCCTTCAAACAGGCCGAGTTCGACATCATCTACGGCATCGGCATTTCCCGCGAGGGCAGTCTGATCGATTTTGGTGTTGACCAGGGCATCGTCAAAAAATCCGGTGCCTGGTACACCTACGACGGCGACCAACTCGGCCAGGGCAAAGAGAACTCGCGCAACTTTCTCCTCAAGAACCCCGATATGGCCAACGAGATCGAGCGCAAGATTCTGATCAAGCTCGGAATCGGCCCCGAAGGCATCGCAGCCAAGGCCGCCGAAAAGGCCGCTGCCGCGATCGCGCTGGAGGCCGAAACCAAGGCCAAGGCCGAAGCGGATGCCGCGGCTCTTCTCGCCGGTGGCCCGGTCGCTACGAAGGCCCCGCCCGCTCGCAAGACCGCATAACCCGGCAACGCAGCACCAGCAAGGCACCGCACTAAACGAACACCGAAAGGCAGGTCACGGGAATGGTTCACTTCGAACCCCAGGATGACGCAGGAGAACGCACAGACGCCGGATTGGCTCCCGTGACCTACCTGCACGGTGCGGCCCCGGGAATGAAACGTCGCTCACCCCTCGAGGCCGGTCCGGACGAGGTCGATTCGGTCAAGGTCGAATTGGACGATTCGACCGAGGTCGATAGGTTTACAGCGGCAGCTGCCAGCAAGGCTGAGGCGGACATCGCGGCTGGCGCTGTCCCGGCCGATATGGCGCCAGGCGCCGATGATGACGACTCTTTCTCCTCGGCCGATGCACTCGACCAGCGCGAACGTGCCGAAAAAGTGCTGTTGCACCGACTGCGAGGCCGATCGCTGTCGACGGTTGAAGCACTGCTGGTGTTGAATGCCACCGGCGTCGACTCGGGCGAAGCGAGTGAGATCATCGCGAAGTTCATCGAGTTGAACTACCTCGACGAGACCAAACTCGCCGATCAGATCATCCACAGCCATAACGTGCGCAAGGGTCTTGGACGTACCGGCGTCGAAGCTGAAATGCGTCGGCGCAAGCTTGACCCGAGCGTCATGATGGACAAGCTCGAAGAACTCCCCGACGATGAAGCAGAGCGGGCCATCGAGCTCGCCACCAAGCGTATCGGTCAGATGGAACGCTTCGACGACCAGACTATCGATCGCAGACTTACCGGCTTTCTCATGCGTAAGGGCTACAGCTCGTCAGCGGTACGTCTCGCGATCAAGGCCGCCATGGACAGCCGCGGCGGCGGTGCGGCTTCCCGTGTACGGTTCCGTTGACACCGTCCCAAATGCAGAAGTCCATCTGGCACACGGTTCACACACCGCATTGCTCGCGTAAACTACTCTTATTATGAGTATTGTCGCCCCCGCACTAGCCCGCCGCACCGTGATCGCGCCCTCGGCAGCCGCGATCGACGATTCAGGGCAGGCCCGCACTTACGAGGTGCGCACCTTCGGCTGCCAGATGAACGTGCACGACTCCGAGCGGCTCAGCGGCTCGCTCGAGGCGGCCGGCTACGTCTCCGCCAACGGGGGCGAAGCTGACATCGTCGTGATCAATACGTGTGCGGTACGTGAGAACGCCGACAACAAGCTCTACGGCAACCTGGGTTACCTCGCCTCGGTCAAGCGTAAGCACGCCGGCATGCAGATTGCCGTTGGCGGCTGCCTGGCCCAAAAAGACAAGTCCACCATCCTTGAGAAGGCACCGTGGGTCGACGTTGTCTTTGGAACCCACAACATGGGTTCCCTTCCCAGCCTGCTGGAACGAGCGCGCCACAACGGCGAGGCCCAGCTCGAAATTCTTGAATCCCTCGAGACCTTCCCCTCGACCCTGCCCACAAAACGCGACTCCAGCTATAGCGGTTGGGTATCCATTTCGGTTGGGTGCAACAATACCTGCACGTTCTGCATCGTTCCGGCCCTGCGTGGCAAGGAGAAAGACCGTCGTCCGGGCGAGATTCTCGCCGAAATTCAGTCGCTCGTCGACGACGGCGCTATCGAGGTCACCCTTCTAGGGCAGAACGTCAACTCCTACGGGGTTGAGTTCGGGGACCGTCTTGCTTTTGGCAAGCTACTGCGCGCGGCCGGTAAAATCGAGGGGCTGGAGCGCATCCGCTTTACCAGCCCGCACCCCGCAGCGTTCACGGACGACGTCATCGACGCCATGGCCGAAACGCCCGCCGTCATGCCGCAGCTGCATATGCCGCTGCAGTCGGGATCTGATCGCATCCTCAAATCGATGCGGCGCTCCTACCGCGGAGCGAAATTCCTGGGGATCCTCGATCGGGTGCGCGCCCAGATGCCGAATGCTGCCATCAGCACCGACATCATCGTCGGCTTCCCCGGCGAAACCGAAGAAGACTTTCAGGAGACCCTACGGGTCGTCGAGCTGGCTCGGTTCGCTACGGCGTTTACTTTTCAGTATTCGATTCGTCCGGGGACGCCGGCTGCGACTATGCCCGACCAGGTTCCCAAAGCCGTCGTTCAGGACCGCTACGAGCGGCTCGCGGCTCTGCAGGAACGCATCTCCCTTGAAGAGAACCAAACGTTGATCGGCCGCGAGGTGGAACTGCTCGTCGCTAACGGTGGACGAAAAGACAGTGATACCCATCGTCTGAGCGGGCGCGCCCCCGATAGCCGCCTTGTGCACTTTGATGTACCAGCGGGTTCGGCCCGCCCTCGTCCCGGTGACATGGTCACCGTCACCGTGACCCGGGCAGCGCCATTCCACCTGATCGCCGACTCGACCGACGGTGCGCCGCTGCGTATCCGCTCGACCCGGGCCGGCGATGCCTGGGACCGCCTGGAGGCGCAGTCCTGCGGATTGCCCAGCCATGGTGGTAGCACCGGCGGGGCCGGACCGGTTTCCCTGGGCCTGCCGATCATCGGACTCCGGCTTGCGAGCGGCTCCACCACCATTCCCATCTACAACGTGAACGACGACGAGCGATAGAAGTTTGTCGCCTGCACCAGCGGTGACAGCTAAACCAGCGGTACTGATCGCAATCATCGGCTCGACCGGTACTGGCAAGTCTGATTTGTCCCTCGACCTCGCTGAACGGCTGATCGAACGCGGCCAGCTGGCCGAAATCGTGAATGCCGATGCCATGCAGCTGTACCGCGGCATGGACATCGGCACCGCCAAATTATCGCGGGCGGAGCGTCGCGGCATTCCGCACCACCTGCTCGACGTGCTCGACGTGACGGATGAGGCCACCGTCAGCAACTACCAAAGGGATGCCCGCACGGCCATCAACGAAATCGTCGCGCGCGGGGCAGTACCGATCCTGGTCGGTGGCTCCGGCCTCTACGTTTCCGCGGTCGTCTTTGACTTTCAGTTTCCCGGTACCGATCCGGTGTTGCGGGCCCGGCTCGAAGCTGAACTATTGGCGCGCGGAGCGGGCCTGATGTATACCCGCCTGCAGGCCGTCGACTCGCAGGCCGCTTTGCGAATCGGCCCGAGCAACGGTCGCCGTCTCGTGCGCGCTTTGGAGATCGTCGAACTCACCGGCGCACCGCACGTAGCCGCCCTGCCCGCAGAGCCGGTGTACTGGCAGCCCAGCGTGCTGCTCGGACTGCGCACCCCGCGCGAGCAGCTCACTCCTCGGCTCGATGCCCGGGTGCAGCAGATGTGGAGAAGCGGCATCGTCGATGAAGCTCGCGCCCTACTCTCGGTCGGCATCGAAAGGGGCGTCACGGCGAGCCGTGCGATTGGCTATGCTCAGGCCCTCGGCCAGGTGCACGGCACGCTCAGTCAAGACGACGCGATCGAAGCCACCCAACAGCTGACCCGCCGTTACGCTCGCCGGCAGGTGAGCTGGTTCAAACGCTATGCGCACACCCACTGGATGGAGTCTGATTCGTCTAACCGGGTCGACGACGCACTCGCGCACGTTGACCGGGGCAGTGCACCCAGCTCGCCCTCACCAGCGACAGCGTGCGCCGGTTCGGGAGTGCACCCAGCGGCCGCCCCGTAAACTAACAGCATGGGCATGACTTTGAACTTCACCAAGGGCCAGGGCACGGGCAACGACTTTGTGCTGTTCGCCGATCCCGACGGCACGTCGGAGCTCACCCCGGCGCAGATTCGCGCCGTGTGCGACCGTAAATTCGGCGTCGGCGCCGACGGCGTCATCCGCGCGGTGCGCAGTAAGAATCTGCCAGACGGCGCGGCTGCCCTCGCCGAGGACGACGCTGCCGAGTGGTTCATGGATTACTGGAATGCGGACGGGACCGTCTCGGAAATGTGCGGCAATGGCATTCGGGTCTATGCCAAATTCCTCATTGAGAACAACCTGGCCGAGCTGCACCCCGGCGACACCCTCACCATCGGCACCCGCGGCGGCGTGCGCGACGTGCAGCGCAACGCGTCCGGTTTCCAGGTCGACCTCGGACGGTGGAAGCTCGACGGGACCGAAGCGCTCGTGCGCACCAAAAACTTACCGGTAGCGCGTCCGGGCCTTGGCATCAACGTCGGCAACCCCCACACGGTTGTCGCTCTCGCCGACGATGACGAACTCGATGCGGCCGATCTCACCTTTATTCCCCAGCTGGATCCCGAACCTGCCGGTGGGGTGAATATCGAATTCGTGGTGCCGAACGACCCGCTGGTCGTCAACGGCGTCGGCCGGTTTCGCATGCGGGTGCATGAACGCGGCAGCGGCGAGACGCTGTCCTGCGGAACCGGTGCAGTGGCGGCCGCTTTGGCCACTCGGCACTGGGCGGGTAAGTCGGCGCCGCACCAGTGGCGGGTGGAGGTACCCGGTGGGGTACTCGGGGTGCGGATGTTCCCGGCGGAAGACGGAGAGCATGTGTCGCTGTCCGGGCCAGCGGAGCTTGTCTTCGACGGGGTCTTGAACCTGGGTTAGTCGCGGTGCACCTGGAGCACTCGAAAGCCCTTGCTGATGGCCTCCCGCGTGGTATCGAAGTGCGACGGGAGTTCTGCTGCGAGCCAACGCTGCAGGGAGTCTGAACCGAGATTGCGCTGGATGACGAGCCAGGCATCCGCTTTCGGTTCGAGACGAGGCAGCCAGGTCTGCATGAGTTCGTGCAGTTCGTCCTTGCCGACCCGAATGGGCGGGTTCGACCAGATCGTGCGAAACGACACGTCTGTGGGTACGTCGGCGGCGAGCACGGCCCTGATGTTGGTCAGGCCGAGGGCGGCCGCGTTGGTGCGCACAAGATCAAGAGCACGCTCGTTGACGTCGACGGCCCAGATGGTTGCGTCGGGGGAGGCGAGCGCAAGGTGCAGGGCGATGGGCCCCCAGCCGCAGCCGAGATCGAGAAAGTGGCCGGTCAGTGGTGGCTCGGGGGCGTATTTGAGTAAAACCTCGGTGCCGGTGTCGATATGGGCCGGGCTGAACACCGAGTTGGCCGTCGTTAGGAGCCGATCCTGACCGCGTAATTGCACGGTGATCTGGCGAGTTTTCAATACGGTGCCAGGCGCCGGAGAAAAATAGTGGTCGGACGACATAAGGGAACCTTTCAACTTCGTTCAACTAAGGTTAATGGGATGAATGATCCAACGGCGCCCTCGGGCAACGACACGGTAGACAACCCAGGCGCAGAATCTCTCGACCCAGACGATGTTGTGGCGCGAGTGTTAGCGAGCGCTGACAGCAAAGCTAGCGGTTACTCACTGTTCCGGAGTGGGTCAGCCCAGGCCCTCCAAGCGCAGTTTTCCGGCGAATACGACGGCAGTGACCACGACGGTGACCAGTCCGAACGTGCCGACCGCAACGCCCTGCGCCGAGTCGGCGGACTGTCCACTGAGCTCGAAGACGTCACCGAGGTCGAATACCGCCAGCTCCGTTTGGAAAACGTTGTGCTGGTGGGCGTCTACACTCACGGCACCGTCGACGACGCGGAAAACTCCATGCGCGAACTGGCCGCCCTCGCAGAAACCGCCGGGGCGACCGTGCTCGACGGCTTACTGCAACGTCGCGCCACCCCCGATCCGAGCACCTACCTCGGTAAGGGCAAAGCCCAGGAAGTCGCCGACATTGTGAAGGCGCTCGGCGCCGATACGGTCATCGCCGACACTGAACTCGCGCCCAGCCAACGGCGTGCCCTCGAAGACGTAGTCAAGGTCAAGGTCATCGACCGTACAGCCGTGATCCTCGACATTTTCAGCCAGCATGCCAAGAGTCGCGAGGGCAAGGCGCAGGTGGAACTCGCCCAGATGGCCTACATGCTGCCCCGCCTGCGCGGTTGGGGTGACTCGATGTCCCGCCAGGCCGGCGGCCAGGTCGGTGGCGCCGGCGCCGGAATGGGGTCGCGTGGCCCCGGTGAGACCAAGATCGAACTCGACCGCCGCCGCATCCACACCCGCATGTCCAAACTGCGCAAGCAGATGGTCGAGATGAAGCCGGCCCGGGAGGCCAAACGCGCCAACCGCAAGCGCAACGCCGTTCCCTCCGTCGCCATCGTCGGCTACACCAACGCGGGCAAGTCCAGCCTGCTCAACCGGATCACCAAAGCCGGAGTGCTCGTTGAAAACTCCCTGTTCGCGACCCTCGACGCCACCGTGCGCAAGTCGACGACCGTCGACGGACGCCTGTACACCCTCACCGACACAGTCGGGTTTGTGCGCAACCTGCCGCACCAACTCGTCGAAGCATTTCGCTCAACCCTTGAAGAAGTCGCCGACGCCGACGTCATCGTGCACGTCGTTGACGGCTCGCACCCCGACCCGGTCGCCCAGCTCGCCACCGTGCGGGACGTCATCTCCGAGGTCGGCGCGCGCGACATTCCCGAATTGGTCGTCTTCAATAAGAGTGACCTGATCAGCGACGATGACCGCCTCGTTCTGCGCGGCCTCGAGCCAAAAGCAACGTTCGTGTCGGCCCGCACCGGAGAGGGTATCGAGACCGTCCTCGCCGCCGTGGCGCTCCTGCTGCCGACGCCGCAGATTGAACTCGACCTGCTCATTCCCTACGACCGCGGCGATCTCATCGCAGTTTTGCACGATCTGGGTCGGATTGAGACGACCGAATATGTGGAGACCGGCACCCATGTCACGGCCTTCGTCACCGCGGAGATCGAAGCATCCTTCGCTCCGTACGTCATCATGCCCGGGCTTTCCGCCTAGCGGTCGACAGTCCGCCGCGTGCCGCGATGACACGAACTGTCACATTCGGGCGCGGCGGTGGTGGTGTTGTTAGTGTCTAATCAATCGTTGCCGACGGAATTCGTTCCCCGGCATGGAGCGACAGCCGAGCCCGGCATCCGCCCGCGAAGAACCGCCAGTCTTGGCGCGTCCGCGGCCGCCCGGCCACCACCGCTGTACCGCTTCTGCCGAATGAGGAACCATGACCGCGACAGGGATTTCCGCGTGTAACGCCCGTCCAGCGTTCTCGTTCGAGGTGTACCCACCGAAATCGGTGGCCGCAGCATCCGCTCTCACCCGCACGATCGATCATCTCGCCGCCGCCGGTCCGGAGTTCATCTCGGTCACCTATGGTGCCAACGGTTCCTCCCGCAACTCCTCGCTCGACGTTCTGCGCTACATCAAGGACCACACGTCAGTGGACGCCATGGCCCACCTCACCTGCGTCGGCTCCTCGCACGCAGACGCCAGTCGGCTCATTCGGGAGTTCCTCGACGCTGGCATCGACAGCTTCCTCGCGATTCGCGGAGACGCACCGCAGGGGACGGTTGAAGGCGACACCACATTTCTCGGCGACCTGCACAGCGCCGGCGAGCTGGTGCAGCTCATCCACCGCGTGCAGACCGAACGCGTGCCATACACCGAGACGGTGATTCCCGGTCTTCCCGGTGCCCGTGGGGTGAAAACCGAACGCAGCAAGGTGCGCATCGGCGTCGCAGCCTTCCCTAACGGCCACCCCAACTCGCGGTCGATTACCCAGGATATCGACACACTGTTGGCCAAGCAGGCTGCCGGGGCCAACTTAGCGATCACCCAGCTGTTCTTTCACGCCGACGACTATCTGAGCTTCATCCAACGAGCTCGTTCTGCCGGAGTGTTCTTTCCCATTCTTCCCGGCATCATGCCGGTGACCAGCCCGAACCGCTTGCGTCGTATCCTGCAGCTCTCCGGTGAAAAATTGCCGGCCGAACTGTCCATCGAGCTCGAGGTCGAACCGACCGAGGAAGGACAGCGCCAGATCGGCATCGACTACGCCGTACGACTCGGGCAGGACGTTCTCGCGGGCGGTGCCCCCGGCCTGCACCTTTATGCCTTCAACCAGCACGACACCGTGCTGTCGATTCTCGAGGGGTGTGGGGCACGTACGGTGCCCGCAGCCATGCCCTAGGCCTCGCGCCCGTTCCAGCGCGTAGGCCCACCACCACGTTCGTTTTCTTCGACCATTCCAGCCACAATCGCTCAGTGAAGGAATCACCATGCCCAGCGCGCCCATATCCAGCACCTTTCCCCCCGGCACCATCCTCGGTTACCCCCGCATCGGAAGGCGACGGGAGCTGAAGAAAGCCGTCGAAGCTTTCTGGTCCCAAACGATCGATGCCGCGGCCCTCGAAGCTGTCGCCGCCGGGCTGCGGCAGCAGACCCGCGACAGGCTCGTCGATCTCGGTCTCGGCCGCACCGATTCCTCGATCCCCGAGTCGTTTTCGTATTACGACCAGGTGCTCGACACCATCGTCGCCGTTGGCGCGATCCCGAGCCGGTTTGCCTCACTCGTCGCCGCAGACGGAACCCTCGACTTGGCTGGCTACTTCACCCTGGCGCGGGGCGAGGGTGAGAACCTACCCCTCGAAATGACCAAGTGGTTCGACTCCAACTACCATTACCTCGTGCCCGAGATCGGCCCGGAGACGGCGTTCTCGCTGGCCGGTGACCGGATCGTGCGTGAATTCGTCGAAGCCAAAGCCGCCGGGTTCCTCACCCGTCCGGTGCTCGTCGGGCCGGTCACGTTCCTGTTGCTCAGCAAGGCCAGCGATGAAGCTCCGGCCGGATTCTCGCCACTGTCCCGGCTCGATGATCTCCTTCCCGTTTACGCGGCGCTCCTGGCGCGGTTAGCGGATGCCGGCGCCGATTGGGTGCAGCTCGACGAGCCGGGCCTGGTCAGTGAATCCATCGACGTGCCGCGCGCCGAGACGCTGGCGGCCGTAGCATCCGCTTACGGGGTGCTGGGTGGGTTGACCGGCCGGCCGGCGCTGTTCGTTGCGGCGCCCTACGGCAGCCTCGATGATGCCCTCCCGGTTCTCGCCGCCACAGCCGTTGAAGCAATCGGCCTCGACCTGGTGCGGGGAACTCTGCCGCAGGCGGTACCGGGGCTGGCCGGCAAGACCCTCGTTGCCGGGGTGATTGACGGCCACAACATCTGGCGCGGCGACCTGACCGGGGCCATCGAAGGTGCTGAGGGTGTGCGGGCGCTGTCGGACTCCGTTTCCGTCTCCACCTCGACCTCCCTGCTGCACGTGCCGCACGATGTGCTCGATGAAACGTCGCTGCCAGGCTCATTGGTGAGCTGGCTGGCCTTCGCCGACCAGAAGGTCGGCCAGGTCGCCACCCTAGCTCAGGGACTTGTCAATGGACGGGCCGCGATCGCCGGGCCGTTGGCTGAAGCCGCGGCGGCGCTGGCTGCGCGGCACAGCGCTCCTGGCGTGCGCGACGGCGCCGTACGCCTCCGTGCTGCGGCGCTCACCGACGCCGATTTCAGTCGAGGCGCTTACGCCGATCGACTGAGCGCGCAGGATTCCGCCTTGCAGCTGCCGTCGTTGCCGACAACCACGATCGGATCGTTCCCGCAGACCGGTGACATACGTCGAACACGGGCCCAGTTTCTCAAGGGAACCCTGGCCGCCGATGAGTATCGGTCCCTGATGCGCGCCGAGATCGGTCGGGTGGTGGCACTGCAGGAGGAGATCGGGCTTGACGTGCTGGTGCACGGAGAACCCGAACGCAACGACATGGTGCAGTACTTCGCCGAAAACCTCGATGGGTTTGCCGTGACCGAGAATGGCTGGGTGCAGTCCTACGGCAGTCGCTGCACGCGGCCGTCCATTCTGTGGGGTGACGTATCGCGCCCGGCACCGATCACGGTGGACTGGTCGGTATACGCGCAGAGCCTGACGACGAAGCCGGTCAAGGGCATGCTCACCGGACCGGTCACGATTCTGGCATGGTCCTTTGTGCGCGATGATCAGCCGCTCGGCGAGACCGCCCGCCAGGTAGCCCTGGCCCTGCGCGATGAAATCGGCGATCTGGAGGCTGCGGGCATCAAGATCGTCCAAGTCGACGAACCGGCCCTGCGCGAACTGTTGCCGCTGAAGAAAAAGGACCACGCGGACTACCTGGATTGGTCGGTCGGCTCGTTCCGTCTCGCCACGGCCGGTGTAGCGGATGCGACCCAGATTCACACCCACCTCTGCTATTCGGAGTTCGGCGTTGTCATCGAAGCCATCCGCAACCTTGACGCAGACGTCACGAGTATCGAAGCGGCCCGTTCCCGGATGGAGGTCGTGCGGGAAATCGAGGCTGGCGGGTTCGATCACGGCATCGGCGCCGGAATCTATGACATTCATTCACCCCGGGTGCCGAGCGTAGACGAATTGACGACCCTGCTCGATACCGCTCTGGAATCGATTCCCGAACGACAGGTCTGGGTGAATCCGGACTGTGGCCTCAAGACTCGTGGCTACGACGAAACCGTGCAGTCGCTGCAGAACATGCTCGCCGCCACGCGGGTGGTGCGCGAACGCCTCAGTGCCGACGTGATCGCCTGACTCGCCTGACTCGTCTGACTCGTCTGATTCGTCTGACGGGGTGACAAAAAGGGCCGGACCACCGGCTGGTGGTCGGGCCCTTTTGTATGACACCAATCAGCGCGACGACTAGACCGAGCGCAGGACCGCGACTACTTTGCCGAGGATGTCGGCGAAGTCACCGACAATGGGCTCGAAGTTGCTGTTGCGCGGCAGTAGCCAGGTGTGGCCATCGCGCTTTCTCAAGACCTTCACCGTGGCCTCATTGTCGAGCATAGCCGCGACGATCTCGCCGTTCTCTGCGGTCTTCTGCTGACGAACAACGACCCAGTCGCCGTCGCAGATGGCAGCGTCGATCATGGACTCACCCACAACCTTGAGCATGAACAACTCTCCCTGCCCAACGAGCTGGCGGGGAAGCGGGAAGATCTCGTCTATCTGCTGGTCGGCCGTGATCGGGATGCCCGCGGCGATGCGACCGACGAGGGGTACCATCGCAGCATCGCCGACCTGTACGCCCGGGTGAAAGCTGTCCTGGTCACCGGTGCCGACGTCTTCGGGGGCGCGCTGAATCTCGATGAGGACTTCGAGGGCACGGGGGCGATTCGGGTCGCGGCGCAGGTAACCGCTGAGTTCGAGTTGATTGAGCTGGTGGGTCACGCTCGACAGCGAGGCGAGACCGACCGCGTCGCCGATTTCCCGCATGCTCGGCGGGTAACCGCGCGAGCTCACCGAGCGCTGGATCACGTCGAGAATAGCGAGCTGGCGTTGGCTCAAACTCTTGCGGCGCCGAGTGCCGCCCTTGTCGCGGGTACCACTGGTGTCTTGTGTCACGATGTGCCCTCCTGGAGTAGGTCCCGCCTGGCCTGAAACCGTGTCATGCGGGAATGTCGGTGGTGTCTGATTGAGTATCAATGCAGCAATTATCTATCGAAAGTTTATCCAGTCACATGCCTGGGAACAAACACTTATTCGAGTGTGTCGCGCTTAATTCCGGGCTGAGCCGAGAAAAAGCTTGCATGTTCGATTGTTCGAAGTTATATTCGGAACATAGTTTCGTATCTGGGCCTCCCGGCCGAGGTCCGGATACGAGACTCGTAACGCGCTTACCTTGGAGGTTTGACATGACCACAGTATTTGCATCAGCAGTTCCCGTATCGGCAGCCCTCACGCCCGTCCCGCGCCTTCGTCTCACCCGCCGCGGTCGCTTGGTTTTCACAACTCTTGCTGCCGTACCGCTGGTGATCGTCGCCGTGTCTTTCGCCATGAACGGGGGTGCGGCCGGGGCTACGGACTCCGCCGCGGGCACCGACCTCATGTCGTACACAACCGACTCCGGAATTGTCACGACCCTGACGTACTTCCCAACCGACGTCGGTTCCGCCCGGTTCATCACGGTCGAGCCCGGCCAGACCCTGTGGGACCTCGCCGAAGATATTTCGCCGGCGGACGACCCGCGCGACGTAGTGGCCGACATCAAACGACTCAACGCCCTGGCTGTTGAAACATTGCAGCCGGGCCAGCGCCTGGAAATCCCCTCCGACTCCTAGGAAGGTATCGGCAGACGCGCGGGGCCGTAGCATGGAGAGGGTGACCAGTCTCGAAGATCTCCCGCTCCGTACCAATCTGCAAGGCCTCACCCCATACGGTGCTCCGCAATTGCATGTTCCGGTGGCCCTGAACGTCAACGAGAACACGCACCCCATTCCTGATGCGGTGGCGCGCGACATCCTCGCTAACCTGGCCGAAGCCATCCACTCGGTGAATCGGTATCCCGACCGTGAGTTCACGGCTCTGCGCGAGGCGCTGGCCCTCTACCTCGGTGAGGGGCTCACCGCCGACAATATCTGGGCGGCAAACGGGTCCAACGAAGTACTCCAGCAGGTGCTTCAGGCGTTCGGCGGGCCGGGGCGCTCCCTGCTTGGGTTTGCCCCGACTTACTCGATGTACTCGATTCTCGCCTCCGGTACCGACACCACCTGGATTCCGGGCGCGCGTGACGCCGACTTCGAGCTGTCTCCGGCCACCGCCGTGAGTGAGGTCACCCGAACCAACCCCGACATCGTTTTTCTCTGCTCCCCGAACAACCCCACCGGCACCCCGCTCTCGCTTGAAACCATCGCCGCCGTCTACGCCGCGACCGACGGCGTCGTTGTCGTTGACGAGGCCTACGCCGAATTCGCGCCCGCTGGCACCCCGAGTGCGGTCACCCTGCTGCCCGGTCGGGAACGGCTTCTCGTCTCCCGAACCATGAGCAAAGCCTTCGCCTTTGCCGGTGCCCGGGTCGGCTACCTGGCTGCTGATCCGGCGGTGACGGATGCCCTGCGCCTGGTCCGTCTGCCGTACCACCTCTCGGCGCTGACCCAGGCCGCTGCGAACGCCGCCCTGGCGCACAGCGCTGAGATGCTCGCCATGGTCGACGACATTCGGGGGCAGCGTGACCGGCTCGTGGTCGAGCTCGCCCGCCTGGGCTATTCCCCGCACCGAAGCTGGAGTAACTTCGTACTTTTTGGAGGAGTGGCCGACCCGCGAGAGACCTTTGAGGCGTTGCTCGCTGAGGGAATCCTCATTCGCGACGTGGGTATTGCCGGCCATTTGCGGGTGACGGCCGGGACCGAGAACGAGACGTCTCAGTTCCTCGAGGCACTGGGCCGCCTGGGGCGGGCCGGCACGCCCGGTTGAACTGATTCGGCCCGAGGCGAATAAGCTAGCAGTATGAGTTCTCCTGCCGGCATTCTCGCGCCCCGCGTCGCCCACCTGCAACGGGAGACGAGTGAATCCAGCATCGACCTCTCGCTCAATCTCGACGGCACCGGCGTCAGCGATATCCGCACCTCGGTGCCGTTCTACGACCACCTCCTCACCGCGTTTGCGAAACACTCGCTGTGCGACCTCACTGTGCGTGCTTCCGGCGACATCGAAATTGACGTCCACCACACGGTCGAAGACGTGGGAATCGTGCTCGGCCAGGCTATTCGCCAAGCGCTCGGTGATAAATCGGGCATCTCGCGCTACGGTGACGCGCTGGTGCCGCTCGACGAGGCTCTCGCCCAAGCCGTAGTCGACATTTCGGGTCGCCCCTACCTGGTGCACACCGGCGAACCGGTCGGCTTCGAATTCCACCTGATCGGCGGACACTTCACCGGCTCCATGGTGCGTCACGTCTTTGAAGCCATCACCTTTCACGCCGGGTTGACCGTGCACGTCACCGTGCTGGGCGGTCGCGACCCGCACCACATCGCTGAAGCCGAGTTCAAGGCTTTCGCCCGTGCTTTTCGCCTCGCCAAGGCTCTCGACCCGCTGGTACACGGTATTCCGTCGACCAAGGGTGCCCTGTGAGCCGGGTCGTTGTCTTCGACTACGGCACGGGCAATGTGCACTCCGCGGTCAAGGCACTCGAACTGGCCGGCGCTGACGTCACCCTAACGAGCGATCGCACCGTCGCCCTCGAGGCCGACGGCCTCGTCGTGCCCGGTGTCGGTGCGTTCAGTGCTGTGATGGCGGCCCTCAAGGCGGTGCGCGGCGACGAGATCGTCGATCGTCGCCTGGCTGGCGATCGTCCGGTACTCGGCATCTGCGTTGGAATGCAGGTCATGTTCGAACACGGTGTCGAGCGGGGGATCGACACCGTGGGACTGGGTGAATGGCCCGGTACGGTCACCGAACTTCCCGCACCGATTCTGCCGCACGTGGGCTGGGACACCGTCACGAGCGCTCCTGACTCCGTGCTCTTCCGAGGAATCGAAGAGGAGCGCTTCTATTTCGTGCACTCGTACGCGGCGCAGGCCTGGACGCTCGAGGTCATGCCGCCGTTTCCCGAACCCCGGCTCACCTGGGCCGAACACGGGGCACCGTTCCTGGCTGCCATCGAGAATGGCCCGCTGAGCGCCACCCAGTTTCACCCCGAAAAATCCGGTGAGGCGGGCATCCGCCTGTTGAAGAACTGGATCGGCACTCTGCGCGACTAGCTCGGTGCGCCTAGACTTCACAGTCCAAACCTCTCCTGCCTACCCATCACCGGCACCTGCCATGAACCTGGTCGCAGCACGCGGCCGCACCAACCAAGGACACCAATGAGCGAGTTCAATAAGATACCGAGGCTCGTCCTCCTGCCCGCCGTCGATGTGGCCGCCGGTAAGGCAGTTCGCCTGACAAAGGGGGAGGCCGGTACGGAAACAAATTACGGTGACCCCGTCGATGCTGCGGCTGATTGGGCACGGCAAGGTGCAGAGTGGATTCACCTCGTCGACCTCGACGCGGCGTTTGGCCGGGGCAACAACACCGGCGTGATCAAAAAGGTCATCCGCCAGGTCAAGGGCGTCAATATCGAACTCTCCGGCGGCATCCGCGACGATGAATCGCTGGAAGCAGCACTGACCACAGGCGTCAAGCGCATCAACCTCGGCACAGCGGCACTGGAAAATCCGGAGTGGGCGGCGAGCGTTATCGCGCAATACGGCGATGCCGTTGCCGTCGGCCTCGACGTGCGCGGTACGACCCTCGCCGCACGCGGCTGGACACAGGACGGTGGAGACCTCTGGCAGGTGCTTGAACGTCTCGAAGAAGCCGGCTGCGCCCGCTATGTCGTGACCGATGTCACCAAGGACGGCACCCTGCAGGGTCCGAACATCGATCTGCTTCGCCAGGTGCTCGACCGCACCCGCAAACCCGTGATCGCCTCCGGAGGCATCTCCAGCCTCGATGACATTGACGCCCTGCGCCGCCTGGTTCCGCTCGGGCTTGAAGGTGCCATCGTGGGCAAAGCACTGTACGCGGGGGCCTTCACCCTTGCCGAGGCACTGGACGTCGCGGGGGACTAATGGCGAAGGCGCGAAACCTCGGTTCCACCGGTGACCCATCTGGACGTCCGGATGGTGCCGCGCCATCAGGTCAACCCGGCGATCACAACGAGTCGGCCAACACGGCCGACTCCGCTGGCCAGCCTTGGGTCGGTCGCGAATTCGAGGCGAATCTCGATGCCGGCGATGACGGATCCGCGCCAGCAGCTCTTGCCGAGGCGCTCGCCCGGTTTCAGGCGCGCGAGGCCGGGGAAGAGAGCGTCATCGACGCCATTCGCAGTTCCCGCCTGCTCATCCCTCTGGTGACCAAGCTCGGCGATGCCGCCCTGAACGGGAGCGGCCAGACGATCGACAAAACCCAGGAGCTGTCGATCATCACCGTGGCCGGTCCGGACGGCCGCACCGTACTGCCTGCTTTCTCGTCAACCGCCGCGATGACGATCTGGAATCCCCTCGCCCGGCCCGTGCCAGCGGATGCCGTGCGCGTCGCCCTGGCCGCCGCGCAGGAGAATACCGACCTCGTTGTGCTCGACCCGACTTCGCCCGGTGAATTCGTCATTCGCCGTCCGGCCTTATGGGCCATCGCCCAATCCTTGCCGTGGACACCGAGTTACGCCAGTCACCATGTCGCCGATGCTTTCACCGCATCGATCGCGACCGAACTTTCGGTGCTGACCGTGCAGCTTTCTGCCGGTGACCCGCTTGGCCGGCTCACCGGCCCCGAGCTGGTGGTTCAACTGGAACTGGTCGACGGCCTCACCCAGACGGACCTCGACGCAATCCTCACTCGGCTCGGCACGCGCTGGTCGGAAAGCGAGACCATCACGACCGGCGTCGATTCGCTGAGCGTCAAGCTCGTCGCATCGGCCTGATACCCGATATTGGCCCTGCTCAGTGCACTGTCGGTGGGTCAGGCGAGAATAACGGTATGACCGACGTTCTCGATCAATTCTCCCCGGCTGCCCAGGCCTGGTTCACCGAGGCGTTTGCCGCGCCGACCGCAGCGCAGCTCGGTGCGTGGACTGCTATCGCGCAAGGGTCGCACGCCCTCGTCGTGGCTCCCACCGGATCGGGCAAGACCCTCGCCGCATTCCTGTGGGCCATCGACCAGTTGGCGAACGAATCAGCACCGGCATCAGAGCCGGGTACCCGTGCGCCAGGTACCCGTGTTCTCTATATTTCACCGCTCAAAGCCCTCGGCGTTGACGTCGAACGCAACCTCACCGCGCCACTGGTGGGAATCACCCGCGCCGCGCAACGGCTTGGACTTCAGCCGCCACAGGTCACGGTCGGAGTGCGTTCGGGAGATACGCCGAGCGCCGACCGCCGCAAATTGATCTCCTCGCCCCCCGACATCCTCATCACCACTCCGGAATCATTGTTTCTGATGCTGACGTCGGCAGCTCGGGAATCGCTGCGCGATGTGCAGACGGTCATCATCGACGAGATACATGCGGTCGCGGCCAGTAAGCGCGGCGCCCACCTCGCCGTATCGCTCGAACGCCTCGACGCGCTTCTCGGCCACCCGGCCCAACGCATCGGGTTGTCGGCCACCGTGCGCCCGCAGAGCGAAGTGGCGCGCTTTCTCGGTGGCGCCGCGCCCGTTCACATCGTGGCGCCGCCCTCCCTGAAACGGTTCGACCTGCGGGTGGTCGTGCCGGTCGACGATATGAGCGACCTCGGGCCGGTACCGCAACGCGAAGGGGTCACGTCGGCCGCTGCTGCGCAAACCGGGTCCATCTGGCCCCACGTTGAGGAGGCCATCGTTGACGAGGTGCTGGCGCACTCTTCGAGCATCGTGTTCGCGAATTCCCGGAGACTTACCGAACGACTGACGGCCCGGTTCAACGAAATCTACGCCGACCGCCTGGCCGGGGCGGAGGCATCCGCTCTGGTACCCGTTTCGGCTGCCGACGGGGGGCTGGCCGATCACGGTGTGATGGCCGTGGTGCGGCCACCAGCCGAGCTGATGGGGGCAAGCGGGCAGAGCAAAGGCGCTGCGCCCTTGCTCGCGCGGGCGCATCACGGTTCCGTCAGCAAGGAACAGCGAGCGTTCATTGAAGACGATCTGAAGTCGGGGCGGCTGCGCTGTGTCGTCGCGACCTCGAGCCTGGAACTCGGTATCGACATGGGTGCCGTCGATCTGGTCGTGCAGGTTGAATCGCCGCCGTCGGTGTCGAGCGGGCTGCAGCGGCTTGGCCGGGCCGGGCATCAGGTGGGCGAGGTTTCGCGCGGGGTGATCTACCCCAAGCATCGCGCCGACCTCATCCACGCTGCGGTTGCTGCCGAGCGCATGGTGGCCGGCGTCATCGAATCGCTGCGGGTACCCACCAACCCGCTCGACATTCTGGCGCAGCAGACTGTCGCAGCCTGCGCGCTCGAGCCCATCGACGTGGAAACCTGGTTTGACACGGTGCGGCGCAGCGCGCCGTTTGCGACCTTGCCACGATCGGCCTACGAGGCGACCCTCGACCTGCTCGCCGGCCGCTACCCGTCAGACCAGTTCGCCGAACTGCGCCCCCGCATTGTCTGGGATCGAGACGCTGGCACCCTGACCGGGCGGCCCGGAGCGCAACGCCTGGCCGTGACGAGCGGCGGCACCATTCCCGACCGCGGCCTGTTTGGGGTCTTCATGGTCGGCGGCGAACAGATCACCGGCAAACGGGTCGGCGAACTCGACGAGGAGATGGTCTACGAGTCGCGTGTGAACGACGTCTTCGCGCTCGGCACCACAAGCTGGCGTATCCAGGAGATCACCCACGACCGGGTGCTCGTCGTGCCCGCTTTCGGGCAGCCGGGGCGGCTTCCGTTCTGGAAAGGTGATGGCCTCGGCCGCCCGGCCGAACTCGGCCGCGCCATCGGTGCGTTCGTGCGCGAGGTTGGGGCCCTGCCGCCCAGTGAAGCCCAGGCTCGCTGCGCGGTGGGCGGGCTCGACCAGCGTGCAATCAACAACCTGCTGGCCTTCCTCGCCGAGCAACGCGCGGTTACCGGGCAGCTCCCGACCGACCGGACCCTCGTGGTCGAACGCTTTCGCGATGAACTGGGGGACTGGCGGGTTGTGCTGCATTCCCCGTTCGGCACCCCGGTGCACGCACCGTGGGCGCTCGCCGTGGGTGCTCGCGTGCGCGAACGCTACGGAATCGACGGCTCCTGCGTAGCCAGCGATGACGGTATCGTCGTGCGCATCCCCGACACCGAAACCGAACCGCCCGGCAGTGAGCTCTTCGTTTTCGACCCTGATGAGCTCGAGCAGATCGTCATCGACGAGGTCGGTGGCTCCGCCCTGTTCGCTTCCCGGTTTCGGGAGTGCGCTGCCCGGGCACTGCTGCTGCCCAGGTACAAACCCGGTGCGCGCTCGCCGCTGTGGCAACAACGCCAGAAGGCCGCCCAACTACTCGACGTGGCCCGCACCTTTCCCACCTTTCCGATCATTCTCGAGACCCTGCGTGAATGCCTTCAAGACGTGTACGACCTTCCGGCCCTCGGGGCGCTGGCCCGGCAGATCGGCTCCCGTGAAGTGCGTCTGGTTGACACCGAGACCGAGACCGCCAGCCCGTTCGCGAGCACACTGCTGTTCGGTTACGTCGCCGCCTTCATGTACGAGGGCGACACCCCGCTCGCCGAGCGGCGCGCCACCGCCCTCGCCATCGATTCGAGCCTGCTGGCCGAACTGTTGGGGCGGGTTGAACTGCGTGAACTCCTCGACCCGAGCGTCATCGCTCAAACCGACCGAGAACTGCAACGGCTCGCGCCGGACTACCTGGCCAAGGGCGTGGAAGGTGTCGCCGATCTGTTGCGCACCCTTGGCCCGCTCAGCACCAGCGAGGTCGCCGAGCGGATGCTCATTCTCCCGCCGGAATCGCCGCCCGCGCCGGGCCTGCCGCCCGCGCAGGGCCCGCCCGCTGTCCTTGTCGCCGAGCAGGCCCTGCTGGGACTGGTCGACGCGCGCCGCGCCGTGCGCGTGAGCATCGGCGGTGAGGAACGCTGGGCAGCAGTCGAAGACGCGAGCCGATTGCGCGACGCTCTCGGCGTTCCCCTGCCGATCGGGGTGTCCGCTGCGTTTACTGAATCCGTGGCTGATCCGCTCGGCGATCTGGTGAGCCGCTACGCACGCTCGCACGGACCCTTCACCACCGGCGCCGTCGCCGACCGGTTTGGCCTCGGCACGGCCGTTGTGCAGATTGCCCTCACACGTCTCGCCGACGCCCGCCGTATCGTGGCCGGCGAATTCCGACCGAACGGCACCGGCTTGGAATGGTGCGACTCCGAGGTGCTGCGGCGCCTGCGTCGGCGCTCGCTCGCGGCCCTTCGGCACGAGGTGGAACCGGTGGACCAGCAGGCCATCGGTCGGTTCCTGCCGGTCTGGCAACACGTGGGAGGCAAGCTGCGCGGAATCGACGGCGTCGCATCCGTTGTGGAACAGCTTGAGGGCGCGCGCATTCCGGCGTCCGCCTGGGAGACGCTCATTCTGCCGGCCCGGGTGAGCGACTACCAGCCGGGCATGCTCGACGAACTCACCAACGCGGGGGAGTTGCTCTGGGCGGGCGCAGGAACCCTCGCCGGCAATGACGGTTGGGTCAGTCTGCACCTCGCCGAAACGGCCCAGCTCACCCTGCCGCTTCCCATCGACGTGGAGACGACGTCCCTGCAGCAGGAGATCCTGACGACCCTGGGCAGCGGGGGCGCCTACTTCTTTCGGCAGCTGTCTGACGCCGTCGGCAGCCAGGACGACGCCGCACTGGTGCAGTCGTTGTGGGACCTGGTCTGGGCCGGTTTGATCAACAATGACACGTTCGCTCCGGTGCGTTCGTTGCTAGCCGGCGGGCACACGGCCCACCGGCAGAGCCGGGCCGCGCCGCGCGCCCGTCTGCATCGTGGGCGGTCGATGCCGCGGCCGAACCTGCCGAGTCGCAGCGGTCCCCCCACGGCGTCAGGCCGATGGTCGATCCTTCCGGTTGCCGACGATTCCCCAACCCGCCGCGCCCACGCGCTGGGGGAGACGCTGCTCGAACGCTATGGCGTGGTGACCCGGGGGGCGGTAATGGCGGAGAGCGTGATCGGCGGCTTCTCGCTCGTCTACCGCACCCTCACCGGGTTTGAAGAGATGGCACGCTGCCGCCGCGGCTATTTCATCGAGGGGCTCGGCGCGGCTCAGTTCGCCACCGGCGGCACCATCGACCGGCTGCGCACCTTCGCTGTGGGAGTGTCCCAGACTTCCGTCGACGTGAGGAACACCGCGCCCCTGGAAGCTGTTGCTCTGGCCGCGACCGACCCGGCGAATGCCTATGGCGCCGCGCTGCCGTGGCCGACCCTGCCTGGCAACACCACCCACCGCCCGGGTCGAAAGGCGGGCGCACTCGTCGTTCTTGTCGACGGTGCCCTCGTGCTGTATGTCGAGCGCGGCGGTAAAACCGTGGTTGCTTTTGAAACGGATCAGCAGGTGCTCGCGGCGGCCACCGTGAGTCTGGCCGCCCTGGTCACCAACGGTCGCGTGCAGAGGATTGCGGTGGAAACGGTCAACGGTGTGTTCGTGATCGGCACCGACGTGGGCGGGGCCCTGCGCGCCGCCGGATTCACCGAGACCCCGAAAGGGCTGAGGCTGCGTGCCTGAGGGCGATACCGTCTACCGCACCGCCCGTTCCCTCGACCAGGCCCTGCGCGGCAGCATCCTGACCGGCTGCGACATTCGGGTACCCGCTTTCGCTACGGTCGATCTTTCGGGACAAACCGTGCACGAGGTCGTCAGTCGCGGCAAACATCTGCTGCACCGGGTCGGTGAGACGAGCATCCACTCGCATTTGAAGATGGAGGGTGCCTGGCACCTGTATCGACCGGGCACGCGGTGGCAGCGGCCGGCGTTTCAGGCACGCATCGTGCTGCAGACGACCGAGTGGGTTGCTGTGGGGTTCGAACTCGGCGTGCTGGAACTCGTGCTGACCCGGGCTGAAGCCGAGGTGGTCGGCCACCTCGGACCCGATCTGCTCGACGCTGAGTGGAGCGCAGCTAACGCTGCCGAGGCCACCAGACGTCTTGCTGCCCACGGGGAGCCGCCGATCATCGTGGCCCTCGCTGACCAGCGCAATCTGGCCGGGCTGGGCAACGTCTATGTCAACGAGCTCTGTTTTCTGCGCGGATTGCTGCCGAACCGGCCCGTAGCTGGGGTCACTGACCTCGCCGGACTCGTGAGACTCGCCCGGCGCCTGTTACTGGCCAATAAAGACCGTGACGAGCGCACGACCACCGGCAACCTGCGACGGGGAGCCCAGCTCTGGGTCTACGGGCGGGCCGGGCAGCCGTGTCGTCGGTGTGGCAGCCGCATTCAGAGGGGACAGCTCGGCCGTACCGAACTGGAGTTGCGCGACACCTACTGGTGCCCGCGCTGCCAGACCTGAGACTGACAGGCCGCCGGTTAGGTGACCGGACCGGTGTACTTCTCACCGGGGCCCTCGCCGATTGGATCCTGCACGAAGGACGCCTCGCGGAACGCAAGCTGCAGGGAACGCAGGCCGTCCCGCAGGCTGCGGGCATGCATGTCGGCGATATCGGGGGCAGCCGCCGTGACCAGTCCGGCGAGGGCCGTGATGAGCTTGCGCGCCTCGTCGAGGTCGATCTGGGCGTCGGGATCTTCGGCGAGGCCGCACTTCACGGCGGCCGCGCTCATGAGGTGCACGGCGGCCGTGGTGATGATCTCCACAGCGGCCACGTCGGCGATATCGCGTGTTGCCTGGGCAGCATCCCGCTCAAAATCAGCATCCCGCTCAAGATCGGCATTCTGCTCTAAACCCGTATCGTACTCAAAACTTTGGCTCACTGCATTCCTCTGCTAGGCTTGTTTTTGGTTCCGGGACAATAGTCTCGGTACGAAAGTGGAGAATCTCCCACCCGCGCATACCGCTTCATCAAGGTTACCGGGTAGTTTGCACTCCGCCGTCGCGTTACCACCTCCTTTGGGAATGTGATAAAGCGAGGGTAGACAGGGTGTCGTGTGGAACACGTCGACGACAAGGTTGGCTTGGAAAGCGCGTGATTTTCCTCTCTTCGTCCCCAATCAGCATCCGCTGACTGGTTGTGATCACGAAGTTAACCAAGAGGAGAGACGCATCAGCGATCCCCGTACAAATGACCGTATACGCGTCCCCGAAGTTCGTCTCGTTGGTCCCAACGGCGAGCAGGTCGGGGTCGTGGCGATTGATGTTGCCCTGCGCCTGGCACAGGATGCCGACCTCGATCTCGTCGAAGTTGCACCTGAAGCCAAGCCGCCCGTGGCCAAGATCATGGACTACGGCAAGTTCAAGTACGAGGCTGCGCAGAAGGCCAAGGAGGCCAGGCGCAACCAGGCGAACACGATCCTCAAGGAGGTTCGTTTTCGTCTCAAGATTGATACGCACGACTATGAGACCAAGCGCAAACGCGCCGAAGGCTTCCTGAAGAGCGGTGACAAGGTCAAGGCCATGATTCTTTTTCGTGGCCGTGAACAGTCCCGCCCTGATCAGGGCGTACGGCTGCTCCAAAAATTTGCCGAGGATGTCGCCGAGTACGGTTCCGTGGAATCTACTCCGATGATCGACGGTCGAAACATGGTCATGGTGATTGGCCCGTTGAAGAACAAGTCAGAAGCCAAGGCTGAGATCAACGCCCACAAGGCTGCCGAGAAGGCAGACAAGGTAGCCGATAAGGCAGACAAGGTTGCCGATAAGGCAGCGAAACAGGAGGAACCACATGCCTAAGATGAAGACCCACTCCGGAACCAAAAAGCGTTTCAAGGTCACCGGAAGCGGAAAGATCATGAAGCAGCAGGCCGGACTTCGACACAACCTCGAGGTCAAGAGCACGCAGCGCAAGTCCCGTTTGAACCAGGACCAGGTGCTGGCTAAGTCGGATCAGAAGACCATCAAGAAGCTTCTCGGTCTGTAAACCAGGCCCCAATAACAGGCCCGTAACGAATAAGGATTTGTAAAAAATGGCAAGAGTAAAGAGGGCCGTAAACGCCCACAAGAGTCGCCGCGTTATTCTGGAACGCGCCAAGGGTTACCGCGGTCAGCGTTCACGCCTGGTCACCAAGGCGAAGGAGCAGCTCACTCACTCCTTCACCTATAGCTACCGTGACCGTCGTGCACGCAAGGGTGACTTCCGTCGCCTGTGGATCCAGCGGATCAACGCTGCGTCGCGCGCCAACGGCCTCACCTACAACCGTCTGATCCAGGGCCTCGGCCTGGCTGGCATCGAGGTTGACCGTCGTATCCTCGCCGACCTGGCCGTCAACGAGGCAGCGACGTTCGCCGCGCTCGTCGAGAGTGCCAAGGCTGCCCTTCCCGCCGACACTTCGGCACCGAAGGTCGCCGTCACGGCGTAAGGCGTTACCCCGATCGGTTCACCACCGGCTGCCTCCTGGGCGTGAATGTGGTGAAAGATCGACAGTTTTGAATTGAACAGTGAGGAGCGGGCGACGTGGTCGTCCGCTCCTTTTTCTGTAAGTAAACCTTGTGCAACTAAACTCAAGATCATGCTTGATAATCCACGTTCACCGCGCGTCCGTTCCGTCGCAAAACTTGCCAAGCGCGACGCGCGCCTCGAGTCCGGTCTTTTTCTGCTCGAAGGCCCGCAGGCCGTTTCCGAAGCACTCACCTTTCGCCCAGAGCTCGTCGTGGAGTTGTTCGCGACGCCCACCGCGCTCGACCGCTACACCGATCTAGCCCAGAAAGCGATCGACGCCCAGGTCGAGGTGGAGTTCGTCTCCGAAGAGGTGCTCGAGGCTATGGCCGACACGGTCACCCCGCAAGGCTTCGTGGCCGTCTGTCACCAGTTCCCCACCTCGGTGAAGAAAATCTTCAATGCCGAGCCCAAGCTCGTCGCCATCCTTGAAGAGGTGCGCGATCCCGGCAACGCCGGCACCATCATTCGGGCAGCGGATGCCGCGGGCGCGGACGCCGTCATCCTCACCGGTCGCAGCGTCGACCTGTACAACCCCAAGGTCATCCGTTCCTCGACCGGCTCCATCTTCCACCTGCCCGTCGCCATCGCGGCCGATCTCTCCGACGTACTCGACCGTGCCCGGGCGGCCGGGCTGCAGCTCTTTGCCGCCGACATCAAGGGCTCCGACCTGCTGACCGCCCGCAACGGGGGCTTGCTTGCCGCTCCGACCGTGTGGCTGTTCGGCAACGAAGCGCGCGGCCTGACCGATGAAGACCTGGCCCGAGTCGACCGCAGCGTGAGCGTGCCGATCTACGGCGAAGCCGAGTCGATGAACCTCGCGACCGCGGCATCCGTCTGCCTGTATGAGAGTGCATTCGCCCAGCGCGCCTGACCTCCTGCGTAGCACAGATACGCGATGCCCGGACTGTTACAAATGCGTTGCTGTCCGGGCATTTGGCATGTCCAGACACGCGTTCTGTCCTAAGTTAGGGAGTATGGAGCCCACAGATTCGTCCCCGGCCACCTCGAACATCACCGTTCGTCGGGGCGAACCGCTAGTCGTCGTCAAGGACATCAACAAGCACTACGGAGAACTGCATGTTCTCAAGAACATCAACGCCGTGGTCAACCGCGGCGAAGTTGTGGTGGTGATTGGTCCGAGTGGGTCGGGCAAATCCACCCTGTGTCGGGCGATCAACCGCCTCGAGACCATCGATGACGGTGTGATCACCATCGACGGTGTGAAGTTGCCGGAAGAGGGTAAAGCACTGGCTCACTTGCGCGCTGACGTTGGCATGGTCTTTCAGGCGTTCAACCTCTTCGCGCACAAGACCGTGCTCGACAACGTCACACTCGGTCCGATCAAGGTGCGCGGCCTGTCGAAGGCCGCGGCCGAGAAAAAAGCGATGGCCCTGCTGGAGCGCGTCGGCGTGGCCAATCAGGCCAAGAAGATGCCAGCCCAGTTGTCCGGTGGACAGCAACAGCGAGTCGCCATCGCGCGCGCTCTCGCCATGGATCCGAAAGTCATCCTGCTCGACGAGCCGACCAGTGCCCTCGACCCGGAGATGATCAATGAGGTGCTCGAGGTCATGGTCGACCTCGCCAACGACGGCATGACCATGATCGTCGTCACGCACGAAATGGGTTTCGCCCGCAAGGCTGCAGACCGCGTCATCTTTATGGCGGAGGGCGAGATCGTGGAGGAGACCACTCCCGAGGAATTCTTCACCAACCCCCAAAGCACGAGAGCGAAAGACTTCCTCTCCAAAATACTTGCCCACTAATCGGTGGACAGGGTTTACACAGCAGCAGTACCAGCAATCAGGAGAAAAACCATGAGACTCAAAAAAGGTCTAGTGATTTCGGCCATTGCGATCGCAAGTGCGCTCGTGCTTAGCGGCTGCGCGGACTCGGGCGCCCCGACCGATGCCGCCGCCCCAGTGGAGACGGCGGTGTCGTTCCCTGAGGGAAGCACCATGGCCCGCCTGGCCGACGCTGGTTCCATCAACATTGGAACCAAGTTCGACCAGCCGCTGTTCGGCCTGCTCGGCCCCAGCGGCGATCCAGTCGGCTTCGACGTTGAGATGGGGAAGCTCATCGCGGCCAAGCTCGGCATCCCGGCATCGGGCATCAAATGGAGCGAGGCGGTTTCCGCCAACCGCGAGCCGTTCATTGAGAACGGTCAGGTCGACCTCGTTATCGCAACCTATACGATCAACGACACCCGCAAGGAAGCCGTGTCCTTCGCCGGACCGTACTACTCTGCCGGACAGGACCTGCTCGTACTCGCGGGAAACCCGGACAACATCACCGGCCCCGAGGACCTTGCCGGCAAGAAGGTGTGTACCGTGAGCGGTTCCACCTCGGAGAAGAATATCGCCGAATTCACGACCGACATCATCGCCTCGGATACCTACTCCAACTGCCTCGGTCCGCTGCGCAGCGGCGAGGTTGCCGCGGTCACGACCGACAACGTAATCCTGGCCGGCCTGGCCGACCAGAACTCCGGTCAGTTCGAGGTCGTTAACAACGCATTCACCGAAGAGCCCTACGGCATCGGCCTCGCGCATGACGACACCGAATTCCGCTCGTTCATCAACGACGTGCTCGAAGCGGCTTACGCGGACGGTACCTGGGTCTCGGCTTGGGAGTCCACCGCGGGTGCTGTGCTCGACACCCCCACCCCTCCGGCCGTCGACCGCTACTAGGTCTACTTTCGGATTCGCTAACCAGCTTTGAGCCGTAGAGACCCGCCCAGTGGGCGGGTCTCTACGGTGTCCACCAGAATGTTCCACGCATTGCCCGACCCACAGACATATAAAAGACGAGGAGGTGAGTTGTGGACGCAGTGATCGACAACCTGCCGCTGTTCCTGGAAGGTTTCCGGAACACTCTGGGCCTGCTCATCATCGCGGGAGTGGGCGCATCCGTACTCGGGCTGATCGTCGCAGCCATGCGCATCTCACCGATCTCGTCATTCCGCGTCTTCGCAACCGCCTATACGGAACTTGTTCGCAACACCCCGCTTACGCTCGTCCTGTTCTTTTGCGCCTACCTTCTGCCCCTTTTAGAGTTCAGCCCGGGATACTTCCAGCTGGCCGCTATCGGGCTCACGGTGTATACCTCTCCGTTCGTAGCCGAGGCCCTGCGGTCCGGCGTGAACGGCGTGCACGTGGGACAAGCCGAAGCGGCACGCAGCGTGGGCCTCACCTTCGGACAAACGCTCACCTTCGTGGTGATGCCCCAAGCCATCCGCATGGTGGTACCACCCCTGATCAATGTGATCATCGCTCTCACCAAGAACACTTCGGTCGCCGGTGCGTTCTTCGTATTCGAACTTTTCGGCGCCGCACGCAGGGTGACCAACGACCGGGGTGATGCTGTGATCCCCATTTTGCTCGCGGTCGCCGCGTTCTACCTGGTCGTCACTATTCCTCTCGGCCTTATCGCCGGCAGGATCGAGAAGAAGGTGGCGGTGCTCCGATGAGTTCTGTACTGTACGACGCCCCGGGACCGAAGTCTCGCGCGCGATCGCGTCTCATCTCCGTTATCGGAACAATTATCCTGGCCGCTGGCTTGCTCGCTCTGATCGTGGTGCTCGGCCTGCCTAAGACCAGCGCTAACGGCGCGGTGCAGCCGGGCCTGTGGGATATCAGCCGCTGGGACGTTTTCAACGACCTGCTGGTTTGGCGTACCCTCGGGTTCGGCGCCCTTGCGACCCTGCGCATGGCCGCGGTGGCCGCCGTTTTCGCGCTCCTGATCGGAGTACTGTTTTCCTTTGGGCGTTTGTCGGCATCCGCTTGGATTCGGGTGCCCACCACGGTGCTGCTTGAATTCTTCCGCGGTATGCCCGTGCTGCTCATGATGCTCTTCATCCTGTTGGTGTTCGCCACCGGATCGTTCTGGGCGGGTGTAGCGGCTCTGTCCGTGTACAACGGCGCCATCATCGGCGAGGCGCTCCGCGCAGGAATCAACGCCCTGCCGCGTGGTCAGCGCGAGGCTGGACTCGCTATCGGACTTACCCCGGTGGCCACCCGGTTCCGCATTGAGTTTCCGCAGGCATTTCGTCAGATGCTGCCGATCATCATCGCCCAGCTGGTGGTGCTACTCAAGGACACGTCCTTGGCTTTCATCGTGGGCTACAACGAACTCCTCCGGGCCGGACTGAACCAGCTAGCCAACTTCTTCGGCGATCAATATAAGTTCTCGTTCTTCTTCATCGTGCTCGCCATCTATCTGACCTTGAACTTGTCGCTGTCGTGGCTGGCACGCAGAATTGCCAAGCGCACCGGGCCGCAGGCTGGCAGCGTCACCACGGACTCCGCCGCCCCGGTCGACCCGCACTTGGGCGACCCACATGCGGTGGATGCCGAGAGCAGAAGCCACGCGTCGCAAGGCGGCTAAACTCAGGGACTGTGTCTGATTCCGCTGGTCCCATCGACCCACCCGCCATTACCGAAGCCGCCGTCAATATCGCGGTTGACGCCGCACTGGCCGCCATTGCCACCGCCGACACGACCGCCGCCCTCAGGCTCGTGCGCAGCGAGCACGCGGGGGAGTCTTCACCGCTGTCGAAGCTCAACGCCTTGATGCGCAGCGTGCCCGGCAACCAGAAGGCCGCTGCCGGCAAGCTCGTCGGCCAAGCGCGCGGCGCCGTCACCAAGGCGTTGACCGCTCGCGAAGATGACATTGGCAGCGCTGAAGCCGCCGCCCGCCTGCTCGCCGAAACGGTAGACGTCACCGCCGCAGCGTCAACCTGGAAACCGGGGGCGCGGCATCCGATCTCACTGCTCAGCGAACGCGCCGCCGACGTCTTCGTGGCCATGGGCTGGGAGGTCGCCGAAGGCCCGGAGCTTGAAAACGAATGGTTCAACTTCGACGGGCTCAACTTCGACGAGGACCACCCGGCCCGCGCCATGCAAGACACCTTCTTCGTCGAACCGACGGATGCCCACCTCGTTCTACGCACGCAAACCTCACCCGTGCAGCTGCGCGCATTGCTCTCGCGTGAGCTGCCGGTCTACGTGGTCGCGCCCGGACGGGTTTTTCGCACCGACGAACTCGACGCAACGCACACGCCGGTCTTTCACCAGATCGAGGGCATCGCCATCGACAAGGGCCTCACCATGGCCAACCTGCGCGGCACGCTCGACCACTTCGTGCAGGCTCTGTTCGGTCCAGAAGCCAAGGTGCGCCTGCGCCCGAACTACTTTCCATTCACCGAACCGAGCGCAGAGCTCGACGTCTGGCACCCGACCTTCAAGGACGGGGCACGCTGGATCGAGTGGGGTGGCTGCGGCATGGTGCACGCCAACGTGCTGCGCTCCGCCGGGATCGACCCCGAGGTCTACTCCGGGTTCGCGTTCGGGGTGGGCGTGGAACGAGCTGTGATGTTTAGAAATGACGTAAAGGACATGCACGATATGGTCGAGGGCGATATTCGGTTCAGCCAGCAGTATGGGATGACGGTCTGATGCGGGTACCACTTTCCTGGCTCGGCGAATTCGTCGACCTCGCCCCCGGCACCACGCCGGAAGACGTACATGCTGCCCTCGTGAGCGTCGGTCTCGAAGAGGAAGATATTCACCGTTTCGACGTGTCCGGCCCGATCGTGGTCGGCGAGGTGCTCGAATTCGTCGGCGAAGAGCAGACCAACGGCAAGACCATCAACTGGTGCCAGGTGCGAGTTGCGCCGGGCGACGAGCTCGCCGCTGACGGCGGGCCGGCTATCCACGGCATCATCTGTGGCGCCCACAACTTCGCCATCGGCGACAAGGTCGTCGTGACCCTGCCCGGTGCTTCGCTGCCGGGTCCGTTTCCCATTGCGGCCCGCAAGACCTACGGCCATATCTCCGACGGCATGATCGCCTCCGCTCGTGAACTCGGCCTCGGCGACGAGCACGATGGAATTCTGCTGCTGGCTTCGCTCGGCATCGACGCTCCGGTCGGAACGGATGCGATCCCCCTGCTGGGCCTCGATGACAGCGCCGTCGAGATCAACGTCACCCCCGATCGCGGCTATGCCTTCTCCATTCGCGGCGTCGCCCGCGAATACTCGCACGCCACCGGCGTGCCGTTTCGGGACCCTGCGCTGGCACCGACGGTCGTGGCCCCGGTCACCCGGTTCCCCGTGACGATCGACGACCAGGCTCCGATTCGGGACCGAACCGGAGCAAGCGTGTTCGTCACCCGCGTCGTGCGCGGCGTCGACCCGACCCGGCCGACCCCGGCCTGGATGATCGCGCGACTGGGGCTGGTCGGCATCCGCTCGATTTCGCTCGTCGTTGACGTGACCAACTATGTGATGTTCGAGCTCGGCCAGCCGTTGCACGGCTACGACCTGGACAAGCTGGCCGGCGGCATCATCGTGCGGCGCGCGACCGCCGGGGAGAAATTCACCACCCTCGACGCGGTCACCCGCACGCTCGACGTTGAAGATTTGCTGATCACCGATGAATCCGGGCCGATCGGTTTGGCCGGTGTAATGGGCGGGGCAAGCACGGAGATCAGTGCGCAGACGGTCAACGTGCTCGTCGAGGCCGCCAACTTCGACCCGGTGTCGATCGCGCGCTCGGCCCGCCGTCATAAGCTGCCGAGCGAGGCAAGCAAGCGGTTCGAACGCGGTGTCGACCCGCGCGTGGCCGCTGTCGCTGCCGAACGCGTGGTGCAGCTGCTCGTGGACCTGGCCGGGGGAGTCGCCGACGCACTCGGTTCGGTCTATGACGAAGCTCCGGTACCCCAGCCGATCCTGCTGCCGACCGGGTTCGTTTCTGGTCTCATCGGCCTCGCCTACACCGGCGACGAGGTGCGCGATGCGCTCGTCGACGTCGGTGCTTCGTTGGTCGAATCCGACGGCGACCTGCAGGTCACCCCGCCGAGCTGGCGCCCCGACCTGACGGATAAGTGTACCCTCGCCGAGGAGGTCGCCCGCATCGTCGGCTACGACCGCATTCCCTCGGTGCTGCCCGTCGCGCCGCCCGGCCGTGGCCTGACCCGCACGCAGACTCTGCGCCGGACTGTCGCTCACACCCTGGCAGCCACCGGTCACACCGAGGTCTTGACCTACCCGTTCGTTTCCGAGCGGGCGAACAACGTGTTCGGGGTGGCCGTTTCACCCGCCGTGTCCGCCGGCGCGAGCACGGCGGATGCGGCATCCGTTGTGCCGATTACGGTGCCGGTTTCGGTGCCGCCTTCGGTGCCGCAGATCAAGGTCGCTAATCCGCTCGACGGTGAGGCACCGTTTCTGCGCACCTCGATGCTGCCGGGCCTGTTGCAGATCGCGCACCGCAACCGGTCACGCGGACTGGTCGACGTGGCCATCTACGAGCAGGGACTAATCTTTCGGCCCGAGGTTGGCGTGAAATACGGCATGGCAGTGCTCCCGGCCGGCGCCGCGCGCCCGAGCGCCGAGGCTGAGGCGGCCCTGAACGCGGGAATTGTTCCGCAGCCACTAATGGTCGGAATCGTTCTCGTCGGCAATGACGTGCGGCACCAACCCGGACAGCCTGCCGTTGGAGCCGGCTGGCAGTCCGCGTTGGCCACTGCGCAGCAGGTGGCACTGGCTACCGGAGTGCGCATCGAAGTACGCCAGGGCCAGCACCCGGCGATGCACCCGGGCCGCACTGCCGAGCTGTTCGTCACCGTGCAGGGTTCGACCGTGCAGGCTACGACTGTGTCGGCTTCGACCGTGTCGGCTTCGACTGTGTCGGCTTCGACTGTGTCGGTGGGATTCGCCGGAGAACTGCTCCCCACGGTCGCCGACGACTATGACCTTCCCGCTGTCGTGGCCGTTGCCGAGATCAACCTCGGGCTCGTCTTCGCGCAGGCCGACGATGACTTGACGGTCACGCCGATCCGCACGATGCCTGCTGCGACGCAGGACCTTTCGCTCGTCGTCTCGGTTTCGGTGCCGGCTGCCGCCCTGGGCGCGGTCGTCGCCGAGGGGGCGGGCGACCTGCTCGAGAGCATCGACCTGGTCGACGACTACCGTGGTGCCGGAGTTGAGTCCGGCCAGAAGTCGCTCACCTTCGGACTGCGATTTCGCGGCGAGGAGCGTACGCTGACCGCCGCCGAAGCGAGCGCCGCGCGCTTGTCCGGGGTTGCCCTCGCTGCGGATCGCTTCGGGGCGGCCCTGCGCGAATAGCAGCCGGGGGCCTGAGTGCCCTGACCAGCGGATGCCGCGGCCCGCGGCATCCGCTGGTCAGGGCACTCGTTCGGGACGCGGGCACTCAGTGCCCGGGGTGCGGCGAACTGTAACGAGTGCCGTGGGCTGTTCCCGTCAGGTGTAGGCGCGGGATCCGCTTGTGGTGGCACTCGTTCGGGACGCGGGCACTCCTTCCAACGGGTGCCGCGAGTCCCAACGGGTGCTGCGAGTCCTGACGGGTGCTGCGAGTCCTGACGGGTGCTGCGAGTCCTGACGGGTGCTGCGAGTCCTGACGGGTGCCGCGAGTCCTGACGGGTGCCGCGAGTCCTGACGGGTGCCGCGAACGCAGGGTGCAGGGTCAGCGGGTGCGCGGCACACCCTTTTCGCAGAGGAACCGGTAGAACTCCACGGCATTGAGGGCCAGGTTCCAGCCCCAGCGGTTGAAACTCGTCACAAACGGGCGAAGCACGCTCTCCCGATCCTTCTCGGCCAGGACCACCCCCACCACGTCCTTCCCGTTCATGACCGCTGCGCGGGTGTACTTGGTGTGCCCGTCAAACTCTCCGATCTTGCGCACACCCCGCCAGAAGTAGTCCACGAAGTACGAGCGGCCAGCGACGTCAAATCGCACCTGCAGTTCGGGAATCTGAAACTTCAGTTCCTCGAAGCGCACTCTGCTGAGCGACTCGCCGGCGTTGGCCGAGAGTTCGTCGGCAAACGTGATGGCCCGCTCAGCAGCCTGGCGCCCGGTACGGGGACGCACCGCGTCCAGTTCCGCAAAGAGCACCGCCTTCGTGATCGCCGGAACGCCCGGATTTCCCGCGCCGGGCACCACCCGCCTGCTCTCCTGGTGAAGCACGTGGTCGATCATCGTCACTCCGGTGAGAAAACTGCACCCTGCAGCGATATCGACAAGGGTGCGAGCGAGGCTGGTCACCGCGACACCGGCGATGAGTGTTGCATTCGGATCGGCGACGGCACAATGGGTGGTGACGAGCCGGTGACTGCTGCCGCCATGGGCGTCGGGGACGAGGGCATGCACCGTGACGGGCCAGGCGCCAATCAGTGGTAATCCGTGCATGGCCGCGGCCGAATGGTGTGAGAGCACCAGTGGTCGTTTGGCCGCCCCGGCAGTGGCACGCGTGAACAGGCGGTATTGCCCGTCGAGACCACACGCCTGCCACTTCGTGCCGAGCGCGTACCAACCGCGTCGAAGACGCCGGAGCTCGCCCCGTCTCACCAGCAAGCCCACGGCGTGCGCATTCATCCCGGCCCCACGAAGGGCATCAGCCGTGATGAGCCCGTCGCCGAGCACATCCTGCGTTTCCAAGGCCTCCAACATGCCCCCACTCTGCCGCGGAACAGGAGCCGGTCCTCGTTTGGCGCAACAACTGTGGGGAACTCGGCACGAGCATTCACTGTGCAGAGAGCGGATGCTCCGACTCTCGTGGCACTCGTTTCGGATGCGGGCACTTGGTGTTCGGGGTGCCGCAAACTCTAACGCGTGCCGCGAGTCGCGACTGGGGGCCGGCGCGCGGCATCCGTCGTCGTGGCACTCGCTAGAGAAGCCGGCACTTCCCGTCAGGGGTGCCGTGAACCAGCAGGGGTGCTGTGAACCAGCAGGGGTGCCGTGAACCAGCAGGGGTGCCGTGAACCAGGCCGAGGACAGCGACGGCGAGCGGATGCCCCCCCGCACGCGTGACGCCCCGCACGCGTGACGCCCCGCGCGAGCGCGGAAATCGGGCCGCCGGGGCCGCGCTAGGTTTAACACATGGTCTTTTCGGTGGCAGTGGCGGGTGCGAGCGGGTATGCGGGCGGCGAACTGCTGCGGCTGCTTTCCGGTCACCCCGAATTCGAGGTGCGCACGGTCACCGCGCACAGCAATGCCGGACAGCGCCTGGTCGACGTGCAGCCTCAGCTGCGTTCGCTCGCCCACCTGACCCTCGTCGACACGACCCCGGAAAATCTCAGCGGCCACGACGCTGTCTTCGTCGCCCTGCCGCACGGAAAATCCGGTGAGCTGACGGCGCACCTGCCCAATGACACCCTCGTCGTGGACTGCGGCGCCGACCACCGCCTCGAAAACCCCGACGACTGGGCGGCGTTTTACGGCGGTGACTACTTCGGTTCGTGGACCTATGGGGTGCCCGAACTGGTCACGGCCAACGGCAAACAGCGCGACAGAATTGTTGCCGCACGCCGCATCGCCGCGCCCGGCTGCAACGCCAGCACTGTCGCGCTCGCCCTGGCCCCCGGCATCCATGCGGGAGTGATCGAAGCGCAGGACCTCGTTGCGGTACTCGCCGTCGGCCCGAGTGGCGCCGGCAAGAGTCTCAAGTTGCCAAACCTCGCTGCCGAGATCCTGGGCTCGGCCAACCCCTATGCGGTCGGCGGCACTCATCGGCATATTCCCGAGATCGTGCAGGCGCTGCGCTGGGCCCAAAGCGCCGCATCCACGTCGGCACGAGACGCGACCATCTCGTTCACGCCGGTGATCGTGCCCATGTCGCGCGGCATCCTCGCGACGGCGACCGCCCGACTGGTACCCGGCACAAGCGCCGCCGCCGTGCGCGCTGCCTGGGAGAGCGCCTACGCCGACGAACCGTTTGTGCACGTACTTCCTGAGGGACATTTTCCGCGCACGGCCGATGTGCTCGGCGCCAACACCGCTCTGATCGGACTGGCCGTCGACGAGGCAGCCGGCCGCGTCGTCACGATCACCGCCATCGACAATCTTGTCAAGGGCACCGCCGGCGCTGCCATCCAATCTGCCAACATTGCCCTCGGTCTGACCGAAACTCTCGGTCTGACCATGAATGGAGTTGCTCCGTGAGTGTCACCCATCCCGCCGGTTTCGCTGCTGCCGGCGTCACGGCCGGCCTGAAAAAGTCCGGCGGGCTCGACCTCGCCCTCGTGCACAACCTCGGCCCGCTGCAGAACGCCGCCACCGTGTTCACGAGCAACCGCTGCCAGGCCAACCCCGTCATCTGGAGTACCCAGGTCATGAGCGACGGTCGCGTCAGCGCCATCGTGCTCAACTCCGGAGGCGCCAACTGTTACACCGGCAGCATCGGCTTCCAGACCACCCATGCCACGGCCGAAGCCGTCGCGACCCGCCTCGACATCTCTTCCGGCGACGTTTTGGTCTGCTCCACCGGACTGATCGGTGAACAACTCGACCTCGACCTCGTCACCGCGGGAGTCTGGGACGCCACCCTCCATATCAAGACGGATGCCGCAACCACCCCGGCCGCCGGCCTCCTGGCCGCGCAGGCGATCATGACTACCGACACCCGTCCGAAGGAAGCCGCGCACACCTCTGCCGCCGGTTGGAGCATTGGCGCCATGGCCAAGGGTGCCGGCATGCTCGCTCCGGGGCTGGCCACGATGCTCGTGGTCATCACGACCGACGCCGTGCTCGACTCGGCCGACCTCGACACGGCGCTTCGCGCGGCGACCCGGGTCACCTTCGATCGCCTCGATTCCGACGGCTGCATGTCGACCAACGACACCGTGAGCCTGCTCTGCTCCGGTGCAAGCGGCGTCGCCGCCGACAATGACGAATTCAGCATCGCCCTCATCGAGATCTGCCGCGACCTCGTCTTACAGTTACAGGGAGACGCCGAGGGTGCCGCGCACGACGTGGCGATCACCGTCACCAACGCGGTCTCCGACGATGAGGCGGTGACCGTGGCCCGTGCCGTCTCGCGCAGCAACCTGTTCAAATCGGCCATCTTCGGCAACGATCCGAACTGGGGCCGCGTGCTCGCCGCCGTCGGAACGGTGCCGGTCGACGACGCCGCCTTCGACCCGTACGGCATCGATGTCGCCATCAACGGCGTTCAGGTGTGTACCGCGGGTGAGCCCGATCAGCCGCGCGAGCTCGTCGACCTCTCGGGCCGCGGCGTGACTGTGCTCATCGACCTGCATGCCGGCAGCGCAACGGCCACCCTGTGGACCAACGACCTCACCCACGACTATGTCGAAGAGAACAGCGCGTACTCGAGCTGATCATGACCGAAACACCGAGAACTAACGCCGAGACCAGCCAGGCCGAAGCATCCGTCAAGGCGGCAACGCTGATCGAAGCGTTGCCGTGGCTCAAACGCTTTCACGACCAGATCATCGTCGTGAAGTTCGGCGGCAACGCCATGGTGAGCGAAGAGCTGCAGCGCTCGTTCGCCGAAGACATGGTCTACCTGCGATACGCGGGCATCCGACCGGTCGTCGTACACGGCGGCGGCCCGCAGATCTCCGCCATGCTGGCGCGCCTCGGCATCGAGAGCGAGTTTCGTGGCGGCTACCGGGTGACCACGCCCGAAGCGATGGACGTGGTGCGCATGGTGCTCACCGGCCAGATCAATCGCGACCTGGTCAGTCACATCAACCAGCACGGTCCGCTCGCCGCGGGACTCTCCGGTGAAGACGCCGGCCTGTTTCGCGGGCGCCGGCGCGGCGTGGTCATCGACGGCGAGGAGGTTGATCTCGGACTCGTCGGCGATGTCATCGGCGTCGACCCCGAAGCAGTACTCGCCCAGCTCGCAGCCGGCCGTATACCGGTGGTCTCGTCGATCGCTCCCGATACGGATGTTCCGGGCCAGTCCCTCAACGTCAACGCCGACGCTGCTGCTGCCGCACTCGCTATCGCGCTGGGCGCGGCCAAGCTCGTGATTCTCACCGACGTCGCCGGTTTGTATCGAGACTGGCCCAACCGGGATTCGCTCGTGTCGATCATCGATGTGGTCGAATTACGCGGTCTGCTGCCCGACCTGGAATCGGGGATGATCCCCAAGATGACGGCCTGTCTCGATGCCGTCGACGGTGGCGTCGCTAAAGCTGCGATCATCGACGGGCGAGTGCCGCACTCGATCCTGCTCGAAATTTTCACTGGAAGCGGCATCGGCACGGAGGTAGTACCGGCATGATTGAAGATTCTTGGCAGAATCGGTTCGCCGATTCGATGATGCGCACGTTCAGCCCGCCACTGGCCATGCTTGTGCGCGGTGAGGGCTGCTACGTCTGGGACGAGAAGGGCACGCAATACCTGGACTTTCTGGCCGGCATCGCGGTGAATTCGCTCGGTCACGCACACCCTGAGGTCGTTGCTGCCGTGACCCGGCAGATCGGCACGATCAGCCATGTCTCCAACTATTTCGCCACGCCGCCGCAGATTGAACTGGCCGAACGCCTCAAACGCATCACCGGCGCCGGTGAAACGGGCCGTGTCTACTTCTGCAATTCCGGTGCCGAGGCCAACGAGGCAGCGTTCAAACTGGCCAGGCTCAACAACCAAGGACACCGCAGCCGCATCATCGCGCTGCACGACTCCTTCCACGGCCGCACCATGGGCGCGCTCGCCCTGTCGGGCAAGCCGAACATGCGCGAGGCGTTCGAGCCCGTGCCCGGCGGAGTCGAACACATTGACAGCACGATCAAGGCCCTCGAAGCCACCATCGACAACACCGTCGCCGCCCTATTCCTCGAACCGGTCAAAGGCGAGGCGGGCGTCATCGACCTGCCGGAAGGGTTCCTCAAGCGTGCCCGTGAGCTGTGCACCGAGCATGGCGTACTCCTGATCCTCGATGAGATCCAGACCGGTATCGCCCGCACCGGCGCCTGGTTCGCCTACAACCACGCTGAAATACTGCCGGATGCCGTCACCATCGCCAAGGGGATGGGTGGCGGTGTCCCCATTGGCGCGCTCGTCACCTTCGGCTGGGCCTCTGAACTGTTCCGTCGCGGCCAGCACGGCTCGACCTTCGCCGGCAACCCGCTCGTCACCGCGACCGCCAACGCCGTGCTCGGCGTGATCGAACGTGATGACCTGGCCGCCAACGCCGCTGTGAGGGGCCAGCAGCTGCGCGAGATCATTCTCGGCTTCCACTCGCCGCTGATCGACGAGGTGCGCGGGCGCGGCCTGCTGCTCGGCATCGGCCTGACCGAACCGGTCGCCTTGAAGCTCGGCGCGGCCGCGCTCGCCCAGGGCCTCATCGTCAACGCCGCCAACGAGACCAGCATTCGTATCGCCCCACCCCTGATCGTGGGGGACGCTGAGCTGGCCGACTTCCAGGAACGGTTCGGGCGAGCACTGGCCAGCCTCTAGGCTGGACGAATCCCACTTTGCGCGGGTTTCGCACCGGCGCGGGACTACCAACCGGGGGGAGCGGTATCCGCTCACCTGCTACCTAACAACCGAAAGTGACACCGTGACCCGCCATTTCCTGCGCGACGACGACATCTCCCCGGCCGAACAGGCCGAGATTCTCGATCTGGCCCTGGAGCTGAAGCGAGACCGATTCGCAGTGCGCCCGCTCGCCGGCCCGCAGACCGTCGCGGTCATTTTCGACAAGTCCTCCACCCGTACCCGAGTGTCCTTCGCGGTCGGCATCGCCGACCTCGGCGGCAGCCCCCTCATCATCAGTACCGCGAACAGTCAGCTCGGTGGCAAGGAGACCGCCTCCGACACGGCCCGCGTGCTCGAACGCCAGGTCGCCGCGATCGTCTGGCGCACCTACGGCCAGGCCGGACTCGAGGAAATGGCGCTCGGCACGACCGTGCCCGTGATCAACGCGCTCAGCGATGATTTTCACCCTTGCCAGCTTCTCGCCGACCTGCTCACCCTCCGCGAACACCGCGGTGACCTCGCCGGCCAGACCCTCGCCTTTCTCGGTGACGGTGCCTGCAACATGGGTCAGTCCTATTTACTGGCGGGAGCGACCGCTGGCATGCACGTGCGCATCGCGTCACCGGTCGGCTACACCCCGACCGACCAGGTGGTAGCGGATGCGACGGCCATCGCCGCCCGCACCGGCGGCTCGGTCGCTTTGTTCACCGACCCGCGCGAAGCCGTCACCGGCGTCGACGTGGTCATCACCGACACCTGGGTGTCGATGGGCAAGGAAGACGAGAAGGCCACCCGGCTCGGCGACCTCGGCCAGTACCGGGTCGACGCTACTCTGATGGGCCTGGCGAAGCCGGGCGCCCACTTCATGCACTGCCTGCCGGCAGACCGCGGCTACGAGGTGACCGCCGATGTCATCGACGGGCCGCAGAGCATCATCTGGGACGAGGCCGAGAACCGCCTGCACGCCCAAAAAGCCCTGCTGGTCTGGTTGCTCGCGCAAAACGCGGCCTGACCGTCTGGCTCTCGCCTTCTGGACGGGGCCTGGGCCCGGGCCCGGGGCCCAGTTTATAAACTGGGCCCGCGGACGGGGCCCGGGCCCCGACCGCAGTGCAGGGAGGGCAGGCGGGCGGGGGAACGGCGCCCACAACGTAAACTTTAGACAGATCAAGATTTAGGGAGAAGCATGGCGGAACGCGTTGTACTCGCATACTCGGGCGGACTGGATACCTCGGTCGGCATCGGCTGGCTCAAGGATGCCACCGGTAAAGAGGTCGTAGCCCTCGCCGTCGACGTCGGTCAGGAGGGCGAAGACATGGACGTGATCCGTCAGCGCGCCTTGGACTGCGGCGCAGTCGAATCCATCGTCATCGACGCGAAAGACGAGTTCGCCAACGACTACATCGTGCCGACGCTCAAGGCGAACGCCCTGTATCAGAAGCGCTACCCGCTCGTCTCGGCCATCAGCCGACCGCTGATCGCCAAGTACCTGGCCTCCACCGCCAAGGAGCTCGGCGCCGACAGCGTCGCGCACGGATGCACCGGCAAGGGCAACGACCAGGTTCGGTTCGAAGCGGCCGTCGCGGCCCTCGCACCCGACCTGACCTCGCTCGCCCCGGTGCGGGACTTCGCGCTGACCCGCGACAAAGCCATCGAGTACGCCGCCAAGCACGACCTGCCCATCATGCAGTCCAAGAAGAGCCCGTACTCGGTAGACCAGAACGTCTGGGGTCGCGCCGTCGAGACCGGGTTCCTCGAAGACCCGTGGAACGCGCCGATCGAGGACCTCTACACCTATACCCAGGACCCATCGGTCACTCGCGCCCCCACCGAGGTCGTCATCTCCTTCGAGCAAGGGGTGCCCGTTGCCATTGATGGCAAGAAGGTCACCCCGCTGCAGATGATTCAGTTGATGAACCGTCTCGCTGGTGACCAGGGGGTCGGCCGCATCGACATCGTCGAGGACCGCCTCGTCGGCATCAAGAGCCGCGAGATCTATGAGGCGCCGGCCGGCATCGCACTGATTGCTGCGCACGAAGAGCTCGAGAACATGACCGTGGAACGTGACGTCGCCCGCTACAAGCGGGGTGTCGAGAGCAAGTGGGCCGAGCTCGTCTACGACGGTCTCTGGTTCTCGGGTCTGAAGAAGAGCCTTGACGTGTTCATCGAGGACACTCAGAAGCACGTGACGGGCGACATCCGCTTGAAGATGCACGCCGGCACCGCCGTCGTCACCGGTCGTTCCAGCACGACGAGCCTGTACGACTTCAATCTCGCCACCTACGACACCGGCGACTCCTTCGACCAGTCCATGGCCAAGGGATTCATCGAGCTGTGGTCGTTGCCGAGCAAGATCGCGGCCCGCCGCGACGCCGCCGAAAAGTAGGGCGCGCGCGTGTCGAGTGAGAAGAACGCGAACCGCGCCGGAGCGGCGGGCGCCCTCTGGGGCGGCCGTTTCGCTGGGGGACCGTCGCCGGAACTGGCGCGGCTGAGCAAGTCGACCCAGTTCGACTGGATGCTGGCCGAATACGACCTGCAGGGCAGCCGCGCGCACGCACGGGCCCTGGCCGCCGCCGGGTATCTCACCGACACCGAACTCACCCAGATGGTCGGCGCGCTCGAAGAGCTCGAGCGCGCCGTCATCGCCGGCGATTTTCTCCCCGCCGATGCCGACGAAGACGTGCACTCGGCGCTGGAGCGGGGTCTGATCGGTATCATCGGCGTCGAGATCGGGGGCAAGCTCCGCGCTGGCCGCAGCCGCAACGACCAGGTCGCGACGCTCGTGCGCATGTGGCTGCGTGATCACGCCGCCATCCTCGCCTCGCTCGTCATCGAACTCATTGATGCCCTCGCCGCTCAGGCCGAAGCGCACGAAAGCGCCATCATGCCCGGCCGCACCCATCTGCAGCACGCCCAACCGGTGCTGCTCGCGCACCACCTGCTGGCGCACTGCTGGCCGCTCGTGCGTGACCTGGACCGCTTTGCGGACTGGGGCCGGCGAGCGGATGCGTCCCCCTACGGTTCCGGCGCCCTCGCCGGTAACACCCTCGGTCTCGACGCGCATCTCGTCGCCGCTGACCTCGGCTTCGCCGCCGTGGTCGAGAACTCCATCGACGGCACCGCGAGCCGCGACCTGGTCGCTGAATTCGCCTACATCACCGCACAAATCGGCATCGACATGTCGCGGCTGGCCGAGGAGATCATTCTCTGGAACACCCGCGAATTCGGTTTCGTCACCCTCGACGATGCCTATTCCACCGGCTCGTCGATCATGCCGCAGAAGAAGAATCCCGACATTGCCGAGCTCGCTCGCGGCAAGTCCGGCCGAATGATCGGCAACCTCACCGGGCTGCTCACCACGCTCAAGGGTCTGCCGCTCGCCTACAACCGCGACCTGCAGGAAGACAAGGAGCCGGTTCTCGACTCGATCAACACCCTGGAAGTGCTGCTGCCCGCTTTCACCGGCATGGTCGCCACCCTCACTTTTCACACCGAACGCATGGCCGAGCTCGCTCCGCAGGGTTTCTCCCTTGCCACGGATGTCGCGGAGTGGCTGGTCAAACGCCATGTATCGTTCCGTGACGCGCACGAAATCACCGGTTCTTTGGTGAAGTTCGCTGAGATCAACGGACTCGACCTACACGAAGTCGACGACGAGGCGTTGCTCGTGATCTCGCCGCACCTCGTTCCCCAGGTGCGCGAAGTGCTCACCATCCGCGGGTCGGTCGAGAGTCGTGACGGCGCCGGCGGAACCGCTCCGGTACGCGTCGCCGAGCAGCGTGCCCTCCTCGTGGCCCGCGTACGCGACCTGACGGCCGTCCTCAGCCGGTAGAGCAGCCGTATCGGCGGTGCGAACCTGTGACGGTGAGGTGCTAAATCGGCACGCTAGGCGAGGGCCATCGGCACGAGGGCGGCGCACGCGCACGCCCAGGTGAGGCTCGACAGGGTGCCGATGATGAACCGCTCGCGCGATTCGGCCGCGGCTAGCTCCGTGAAGCGGCCCACGCCCTTGATGGCGACGACCACGGCGATCGCTTCGGGAAAACCGGCCAGGATCGCGCCGGCCACGGCAAGGCGTTCCAGGATGCCGATGGTCACCCCGCCGCGCAGCACCTCGTGCGTCTCCAGGTCGCTGACCCCGGCCATGGTCGGGGCCGGTTTGCCGGCGTTCAGCACCATGATTCCGCCATGCTGGCCCGGCGGTACCGAGTTGTTGGTGGCGAGATCAAGCGCCAGTACTGCAACCGGGCCGCCCCCGACCACGGCGAGGGCGAGGGCGAGCATGCCGATCACGATACCGAAGGCGCTCGGGCCGGTGCCAACGGGCACCGCGGCGAGCACGAGGGCAACGACGAGACCACCGATGGCCGCAATCGCGAAGAGCTGTCGGTGCAGTTTGAAGGCGATCGCGGCGCAGGTGAGCGAGGCGAGCGTGACCAGGAGCAGGGCGACCCAGTAGAGAAATGTGAGGACGGTGAAGGTCATGCGGAGTTATCCGTTTCAGTCGGGCGATGATCGAGCTGCTCCAGCAGCCTAACCAACGCCGGCCGCGCGGCCTGCTCAACCCGATACTGCGCCGCTTTGAGCCGTTGGCTCACGGCACCGGTCGTGATTTTGAGCTCTGCAGCGATATCGATTTGGGCCAGGCCGCGTTCGAACAGGTCGCCGGCCTGCCAGCCTTGCCGGGTTCGGCGTTGACGCAGCAGCAGGATCATGGTGAAGAGCGCCTCGATACCGGGGGAGTCGGCATGCGTTGGATCGACCTCGAGAGCAAAGTGCGCCTCGGTTCTCTTAGCGCGCAGCACGGCGTCGCGGGCCGCGATGAAAGCGCCGCCGGTGGCCTGTCTGGTCGACGCCGGTAGGGGAGCGCGCACGGTTCCGACACCGAGCCCGACGCTCCAATGGCCGGAACGATGCAACGCGAGAATCGCATCGAGCGTGGGCCGGGCCGCCGATAGGAGTAACTGAATCTCATCGCCGGCGGTTTGGTCGGGCGGCAGGCCGAACGCCTCGGGGCTCTGTGCCACGAGCTGCGCGATCATCTCGCGCGCGCGATCGTGATCGTTACGGCTGCCGATCTGGTCGGCGGTGATGACAAACATGGTCCCAGGCTCCGTCCTGCATTCAATGTAGTTAAGTCCACAGGCTAAATCTAGTCGATTATAGTCTCTAACCTAAATTACACCGGCGAAAGAACGGATGCTGCGGATACTTCGGCGAGCTGGCCCGGCTGATAATCTAAAGCGCGTGTCAGACCCCACCATCCTCGCCCAGCAGACCAATGATCCCTCCTTCGACTCGGTGTGGGAGGAGATCAACTGGCGCGGCCTCGTGCACGTCTCCACCGACGAGACCGAGCTCAAGGCGCTGCTCGATGGTGACCCGATCACCTATTACTGCGGATTCGACCCGACCGCGCCGAGCCTGCACCTCGGCAACCTCGTGCAGCTGCTGCTGATGCGGCGTTTGCAACTGGCGGGACACCGCCCGCTGGGACTGGTAGGCGGCTCGACCGGACTCATCGGCGACCCGCGCCCCACCGCCGAGCGAACGCTCACCCCCACCGACACCGTCGCGGAATGGGTGGGCTACCTGCAGGCGCAGGTCTCGCGGTTCCTCAGCTCCGAGGGCGACAACGCCGTCACCCTGGTGAACAACCTCGACTGGACCGCGCCGCTGTCTGCCATCGATTTCCTACGCGAAATCGGTAAGTACTACCGCGTGGGCACCATGCTCAAGAAAGATGCCGTCAGCGCGCGCTTGAACTCCGACGCCGGCATCAGCTACACCGAGTTCAGCTACCAGATACTCCAGGGCCTCGATTACCTGGAGCTGTTCCGCAGCTACGGTTGTGTGCTGCAAACCGGCGGCAGCGATCAGTGGGGCAACCTCACAAGCGGAACCGACCTCATCCGTCGCGCCGAAAGCGGCACGGTGCACGCCATCGGCACCCCGCTCATCACCAACAGTGACGGAACCAAGTTCGGCAAGAGCGAGGGTAATGCGGTGTGGCTCGACCCGAATCTCACCAGCCCCTACGCGTTCTACCAGTTCTGGCTCAACACCGACGATGCCGACGTGGTCTTTCGGCTCAAGGTCTTCACGTTCCTCTCCCGGGGCGACATCGAGCGATTCGCCGAGCTCGTCGAAACCGAACCGTTCCGGCGTGAAGCGCAGCGTCGGCTCGCCCTCGAAGTGACCAGCCTCGTGCATGGGCACGCGGCAACGGATGCTGCCATCCACGCCGCCGAGGCACTGTTCGGCCAGGGCGACCTCGCCGAGCTGGATCCCGATACCCTCGAGGCCGCCCTGCGCGAACTTCCACACACCACGACGTCGCCGCACGCCACGGTGCTGCAGCTACTCGTCGACACCGAACTCTCGAAGAGTATCGGTGACGCCCGACGGGCCGTGCAACAGGGTGGGGTGTACTTGAACAACGAGAAGGTCACGAGTGTCGACCTGACCATTGAAGGATCGGTACTTCCCGGGGGAGTAGCGGTTCTGCGTCGCGGCAAGAAAACGCTTGCGGGAATTTTCGTCGAGTAGTGCGTTCTCAGCGGCGCAGTCATCCGCTACCGGCTCGGTTTAACGCGCAGCCCCCACGAATATCCTTCCCGCAGCGGTAGTCGACGTTGTCGAGGGCGGGTCGGTTGCGCAGGGCAACAGGTGGGGATGGCAAGATGTCGTCGTGGAAACTCTTCGAACCGAACGCCTGCTGCTGCGCCCCTGGACCCTGGATGACACCGACTTTGTTTTCGGGCTCTACTCGCTATGGTCTGTGCAACAGCACATTGGGTTGCATCCGCGCGTCATGACCTCGCGCGCCGAGGCGATCGCCGTTATCTCGCGCTGGCAGGGCATGGAACATCCTATTCATGCCATCAGGGCGGTAACGGATGCCGACACCGGCGAGATCTTCGGCAACCTGCTGCTCAAGTCCATCCCGGCATCGAGCGCGGCGACACCGCTCGAGCCATCGGGGGACACCGAGATCGGCTGGCACTTTCACCCGAACGCGTGGCGCCGTGGCTACGCGACCGAAGCGGCAGCGGCTGTACTGGCTGAAGGCTGGAAAACCGGACTTGACCGTGTCGTTGCGGTGACGACACCGAGTAATCGCCCGTCGCAGCGTGTCTGCCTACGCATCGGTATGACGCACAACGGAAGAACCGACCAGTACTACAACTCCGTGAGCGAACTCTTCGTGGCCGTCGCCCCCGAGTCATAACCAGCTCTCTCGGAGACACGGCCCGGCCGGCGCGGGCCGGCTTTCGTTCGGGGGAGTGGATGCTGGTGGTGCGACACGCCCGGGTGGGGGGCGTTTTGACGGGTGGGTGTGGTGGCCGTAATGTATCTATACGTACCCCAAAGGTGCGGAAAG